>CP085928.1:2392500-2692500 GCA_020735665.1 Lachnospiraceae bacterium GAM79 | reverse complement strand
AGAGTTTTTGGAAATACAATCGGAGAGATTCGGTATTTTCAGTCGGAGAGTTTTTTTATAGAATGAACTTTCTCTTATAAAATAAAATGCCTTCGACCGATCCTCATAAACAGCCAAAGGCACGCTAATAATTTTTTATTATTTGCTCTCTTTAAAATATTTCAATGCACCTGCATAGGACATTTCACATCCGTCACTTACTCCTCCTAAATTTCGATCTGCCGTTATATTTCCTGACGAATCTCTGTTAATATCTGCCAACTGATCATATATGCCATAAGGAGCTGTCGCCGCCATGTTCTTCAGAACCTCACTATCCACTTCTTGATATATTTCGTCGCGTTTTGTCTGATATTCCTCCCAGGCCACAGATATACCATCCCGTTCTGCAACCGGCACCGTTTCTTCATCCCCCACCTGTTCTGCATGACAGGTCCAGACAATCGGTTGTAAGCTATCTCCACGAGAAGTAGCCACATCGAATTCTATCATCTTATCTATGACACCAATCTCTGTATTATCACTTTGTCCATCGCTGCAAAGTATATACATCCGGCATCCATTTTCTGAAACTTCTCTAGTGCAAACTAATACATATGGTGTTCCTTCTGATCCCCATTTGTCCCGATTCTCATCTGACCTTGTATCAAGTTCTCCACTATAGACCTGTATTGCTTCATTATCTATATATGTATATATATGAAGATCAGCTTTATTCGGATCTGATTCATCCTGTGCCGCAAAGATCAGTTCAGGAGTATCATCTCCCATAATATCAGCAACAGTAATCGCTCTGGATTCTCCTACCAACGTCGGTTCATTCTCCCTCACTTGTGAAGTCTGCCAGCTATAATTCTCAATTTCCTGTCTGTATTCTTTTATTATTTCTGTATACGCATCCTGCCAAGTATTCTTATTATGATTATAGATTGTTACTCCGGCTGCTCCACCTGCTACTGCCACTCCTGCTGCCGCCATTGTGATCTTTCCTGCTACTGTTTTCAAGAAGGTCTGTTTTGCCGCTGTAGCTGCCGCAGTCTTTCCTCCTGCCGCTGCACCTGTTCCCGCTGCCGACCCTGCAGCTCCGGCGACTCCGGTACCCCCGGCTGTGACTGTACTTCCCGCAGCAGATAACGCACCTGCTGCTCCACCATGGATCAGTCCGGCACCGACTACACTTCCAACACCTGCCAGCTTGTCGAAGGTTCCTGCTACCAGCATAGTTCCTCGTTCTGCCATGAGCAGATAGGTAAGAAGTGCCATAGGTGTGTAGCTGTACAGCTTGTAGCCCTTCTTCTGAAGCTCCTCTGCCTTTGCCTTGATATTCTTACGTCCATAATTCAATCTGGACTTTACTGTATTCTCTGAACATCCAAGAACTGTCGCAATATCTTTTATGCTGTATCCTTCAATATGAAACATCAGCACACACATTCTCTGTTCATCAGACAATGATCCAATCAGCTCCTGTACCATTTCCTGCGTTTCTTTCGTTGTACATGCCATCTCAGGCTGGGCTGTCATGTTCTCATCTGCAATCGAATATTCAAATGCCTCCCCATCCTGATCTTCTCTCTGCATATCCGAAAAATTCACTGTATGGCGATCTCTCAATGTATTCCTTGCGGTATTTGCAACAATGGTACTGAGCCATCCCGGAAATGAATTTGCATCCTGAAGACTGGAAAGCCGTTCAAATGCTTTCACATAAGAATCATGGAGAACATCCATTGCTTCATCTTCATTCTTCATGTATTTCATCGCAATATACAGTTTATTCCGATATGTCATCTCATACAGATAGGAAAAGCCTTCTTCCTTTCCGGCTTTTGCCTGCTCCACCGCCTCTGTATAATCGACTGCCGCCCCACAGAACGGACAGTTATATTCATTTCCCTGCAGATCATTCCCACATGTTTTGCAAATCATTTGCATCCTCCCACACGCCTGTTTTTTCATTTTTGTATACTTTTAATAGAAATATGTCAGATCCGTTTTCTCTGTTTAGCCTATTATAGCCTTTACTGCACTAACATCCAGATTTGTTATCTCGACAATCTGATCCAAAGAATAGCCTTTCTTATGCATATTTAGTACAATCTCTGTTCTTGCCTTCTCTTCACCTTTAGCTTCACTTTCTTCCTTGATACCCTGACTTAAATTACACATAATACTCACTTCCTTTTCTACCACGTCTCACCGTCTCTCCAGATTTCATTGTAACGTAGTTCACAGAGGATAGCAAGATGAAGAAAATAAAGGCAACAAAAAACTGACATGCGGATCAGGTATCTTTTCTTCCGAAAATATGATGATCCATATGCCAGTTTTTGTATTTATTTATGTAGGGTTGTATTATTTCACATAAACCTTCTTAACTGTACTCCAGCCAGAGTAATAATAACGTGTTTCATAATTATGATTTACTCTTACATTCCGTGTTTTATAAGCACGTATACGAACATAATAAGTTCCTTTTTTTAATCCATATGCGCTTACATCCCCACTATTACCATAAGAAAATGATTTCTTTCCTTTTTTAAATTTCTTGTCTCTTGCAACCTGGATCTGGTAACCCTGCATATCTGAATTTCTTTTAAATGTAGCTGTAATTGTTTTTCCAGTATCCTTTACTTTTTTAATCTTAACAGTTGGCATTACTTTTGAAGAAGTCTTAAAGGAATAAGTACCTGTATTAATTCCTCTTTCAAAAGTGATGTAGTATGTTCCCTTTGGCAGAAAATATTTATATTTATGAGTACCTGCTGTAATATTGTATTCTCCTATTGCTACATCTCCTGCTGTATTTTTCAGAGTAACAGACATATATTGCTGCTTACTGGATAATGTCAGATTCAAATACAGATTCTTTGGTACCTTCACTTTGTAGATATCAACCTTATCACCACAAGCTAACTGAGCTTTGATCTTGGTTCCAATCTTATAAGGAGTTGCCATTCCAATCTCATTGTTCTTTGCCATAGAATGTTCTGACTTTGTTTCTCCTGCTGACTTGAATGATGGCACAAATGAGAACGATGCTCCTGTTCCTGTTCCCCAATGTCCTACTATCTCCAAAGTATAATTTCCAGCTAACAGATCAATCCATACGTTCGTCTTGCCTTCTGAAACTCTGGTAGAACCTACTACCGATCCACTCTCATCCAGGAAATTCATCTCCTCAATCTGTGTCCATGCACATTCACTTACAGAATCCACATTAAATGCAAGCGTTACCCGACCAGACTGTTTCAATGAAAAATTATAACTGTAATATTCCCCTCTGTATGTGATCACTCCACTATATGCACTGCCCCACATCAGATTTGATCCCTCTGTTGTTCCTGCTGCAGATGCCTTCTGCACTGGCATCACTAACATTACGAATGCTGCCAGCATTACAATTAACCCTTTCCATAATCTCTTGTTTTTCATCATTCTTCTTCTCCTTTTCATTTTTTTGATGTTTTTATATTACAACAAATATTTATAGATGCAAGAAAAACATTCTGTATTTCCTGCCTTCTACTATATAAGACAGGGGCAAAAGGAAAAAGGTTTTAAAGTTTTCAAATTTTTTTAAAAATTTTTTTCACCTTGACTCATACTGTCCAGATAAAACGAAAACGCCGTCTGTGATATTTTTACCACAAACGGCGTCCATTGCTTTTACTGTTATTTTGTTATTTTGTTACCTTAACCTTGGAAGATAAGCCTTTACTCTTAAACAACTTCTGATAAGAAGAAACCTTCTTCTTCGGTACTTTAATTGTAGTAACCTTTGTGATGCCCTTAAATGCATTCTTGGAAAGCTTCTTGGATGTGATCTTTGAAGATTTGATCGTAATTGTCTTCAGCTTCTTGCATACGCTAAATGCCTGATCACCAATCTTCGTTGTCTTCGCCGGAAGCGTAATACCGGTAAGAGCTTTGCAGCCCTTAAATGCATATGCTCCGATCTCCGTTACGTTCTGTCCCATAGTAACGGTTTTAAGTTTTATCGCTCCATTGAAAGCATTCTTGGAAATCTTACTAACATTGCTTCCGATTGTAACCTTTGTTACCTTCTTATTATTCTTGAAAGCACCCTCTGCGATCTGTGTTACTTTGTATTTCTTACCTCTGATCTTCACGGTTGCCGGAATGCTGACAGTCTTAGCCTTTTTATTTACAGGTGCTTTATATGCAACTGTTTTCTTGGATGTGCTTATAACCTGAACCTTTGCAGCTTTACTGTCATCAGAAACCACATCCCCCTTCTTGATCGGTTTTACTGTCGGTTTTTCCGGTGTCGTTGGGGTCACCGGTGTTGGATTCGCCGGTGCCGGTTCTACCGGTGTCGGCTCCTGAAGCTTTGCAATCGACTCTGTCTTTGTCTTTTTGCAGACGCTGCAAGTATATGTCTTTACACCCTCTGTCTTTGTAGTCGGCTGTGTCGTAACCTGTCCTTCATCCCATCTATGTCCGGTTGCCTTCAGTTCTTCTGTATCCACAATCTCATTACACTCGGTACATCTATATGTGATAGAACCATTTTTCTCACAGGTTGGCTCAACTCTTGTTCCATTATCTTTGATATGTTTCGTATGTGGTGCCTTAACCTTGATTATTACCACATATTCGTCAGATGTATATGCTCTTTCTTCTGTATAGGATGTTACTGTAATTGTAGTCTCACCGCATCCCGTTATAGTAACTTTACCGGTCTCATCTACAGCAGCAACCTCCGGATCAGCCGAAACATACCGTAATGCAGAGAGCTTGGATTCAAGCGCTGCATCCTTCAAAGCCACATCCAGTGTAAATGCGCTATCGCCAAATACCTTCTCATAAGTCTCCGTACCGGTTAATTCAAGTCTGGTAGTCGGAAGAACCGTTACCGCAATCCTCTTTGTTGTAGCGCCCTTACCTGTACTTGCAGTGATAATGGTCGATCCCTTGCCTAACGCAGAAATGGTAATTCCATCACAAGCAGCTACCTCTTCGCCGCCTTCTGCAACCTTATAGTCAATAACATCTGTTGATCCATCGTTAAGTTTGGCATCGATCCAGATCTTCTCGCCCTTATAAAGCGTCACCTTATATTCACCGGCTGATGCATCCCACGCAAAATCATCAGAATCGGAAGTGATCGTAATATTAGTTCCCTTTACATACTTTGTTAATGTAACATTTACGGAATGTGATAATTCAGAATCTGCATAGTAGTTTACTGCACTATCCTTAATTGTTACATTAACAGCGATTTCTGCTGTTCCTGCCTTTGAATAGGATGTATCATAAGCAGTCGTGATAACTCCGTTTGATACATTTGCCACGATATTTGACTGATCGGATATCTTCTTATAAGATACAGTATATTCATCTGCTGCAAGGCCCTTGATCTCGCCAAATTCTATCTGAAGCTCATGCTTTACATCATTCTGAACTGTAAATTCATTTGATCTTACAAGTGCATCAATATCCGTAAGCTTCGCTTTTGCAATTGTAAATGTTTCTTCCTTACTGTTTGTAGTATGAATACCATCACCCTTGATCGTAAGTCTACCGGTACCGGCATTCACATTCTCGCCATACTCTACCGTATACTGATCGTCCGGAACAACTGCGCCATCGATTGTAACTTCGATATTTTCCTTATCCGGTGTCTGCTGTGTTCCATCATAGGTATATTCGCCATTTACTGCTACTGCTGCCTCTGCAAGATCATAGTATAAAGTTGGCTGTGTGATCACTATTGTATACTGAATCACTACTGTTTTCGCTTTATCTACATATATATCTGCTACATATGTTGCCTCAACCGCATTCTGTCCGACTACTTCACTTGATACAAAATCAATCTGACCAACTGAATTGGTAAATCCCTGTACCTGAAGACGGATCTTATCCTTCAGTGCTGAGATATCACCGACATTCTTATCTAATGCAAACTTAACAACATGCTCCGCATTATCTACATCTGTAGCAACAAATGATTCGCCGCCCGCAGTAAGCGTGGTCTTTCCCTGATTTAAGCCTGCAAAATCAAATACAGTTATCTCATAGGATGCTGTAATATCATCACTGTATCTGTCATCTGCAATATACTGAAGTGTTACCGTCTGTGCAGAAACGCTGTTCATATCATAGCCTGTAACCTTCAGCTCCTTATCAATATCAACCGGTGCAGTCTTCTTATTCTTATATGTCTTTACTACCTTCAGACCATTCAGATCAAACTCTGCCCCTTTGGCAAATGCTGTCTTATTTGGGAAACGTTCGATGCTGATCGATTCTACGGTTGATTTTGCTTTAACTGCAAATTTTATCGTCTCACCACGATATTCAGATACCGATAATACTACATTGTACTCTCCTGTTTCCTGATTCTTTGTAACATAACTGCTGTCATTTATAATGGACTTGCCATCCAACAGGATATCTGTGATCTGGAATCCGTCATGTGCAACAATGTTATTAATTGCATATGTACCGGTAGTAGTATCCTCCAGACTGGACTCATCAATGATCAACTGGTTCTCTGCAAGATTTCCCTTTGCATTGTAGGTTACACCATCATCAATATTCAGTTCAAGGTATACTGCAATCTCCCCTTCCTCCGGAGTCTGATTCTTTCCCTTTGTGATAACACCATTTCCGGTATATTTACCATTCATAAAGAACTTACCGTAAATATTAGCATTTTCTTCCAGATTAAGAGAACCGTTCAATACAATGATACCATATTCGGAATCCATCGCCATTGTTCCCTTAACTGTTAAAGTACCATTGATGATCAACTGTGCATCACTGTCAGCTGCCCAGACAAGCGCACCCGGAAGTACATCATCATGCTGTGGATCAACTACAAGTTCAACGTCCTTAGGAATGATCAGCTTGGATGATGACGGTAATTCTAATGTTGTTCCTGCTTTAATATGTGTACTCTTGCGAATGGTTGCTGTTCCATAAACCTCATATGTCTTTCCTACGAACAGAACAGAGTTAGAAACAGTTCCCAGAACAGGAACATCCTCTGCCTTTGCTCCACAGATATTATCACCGATAATTGTAATATCAGAAGCAGATGAGCCATTCAGTGCTCCTACTGCAATACCATTTTCAGCACTGAGGTTAACTGTTGCATCTGTTAAGACATTTACGTTCTTAACATCTCCTGCATAAGCACCGATTGCCGGACCATTTGCAGCAATAACTATAAGCTTTCCTTTTGTCTCAACGACCTCGCCGATAATATTAATATCCCTTGTCTCTGAATTCAGACCGGCTCCGATACCGGCTCCATTTCCTCTTGCTCTGATACTAATAAAACCTGTATTTGAAATATTAATATTTGTTGCCTCTGATACAGTATCTGTTGCTCCGGAACCAATACCAGCTCCGTTTTCTGTACCATCGACAGTCAGATTTCCTGCATACTCTAAATAAATATTGATATTATCAACGGATGCATTCTTACCGGAACCGATACCGGCTCCGTCTGTTCCTGCTGTTACCGTTACAGCTACATTTCCTGAAATGTAAATATCGGAGGCTGCACCTGCCAGACCGGAACCGATACCGGCTCCATTTGCTCCACCAACTGCTGTTACAGTTCCACCTGATATCATAATATACGATACCTTTGCATTTGCTCCCGAGCCAACACCAGCTGCATCTGTGCCGCCTGTTGCTTTTTTTACAACACCGCCTGTTACCTTAATCTCTGTTGCTTCTACATCAGATCCGGAACCGATACCTGCTCCGCCGTCTCCACCGGTCGCTATTACAGTTCCTCCTGAAATGGTAATACCGGAAGCAAGCTTTGCTTCATCATTTATGTAAGCACCGGAACCAATACCGGCTCCGCCAATATTTTTAGAACCGATCGTTCCACTTCCCGCTGTTGCATTTACGATTCCGCCTGCAATCTCGATATTGGCAGCATCAGCATTTGCACCGGAACCGATACCGGCTGCTCCGTTTGCACCAATTGCTGTTACGTCTGCATTTTCTGAGATCCGGATGCCATCAACCGGCATATTGTACTGAGAACCGATACCGGCTGCTCCATATGCTGCATAGCTTTCATTTGATGGCTGTGATCCCCTTGCTTTTATAATTACATTTCCATTTATCTCAATATTTGAAACAACCTTTAAGGTTTTGTCTGTACCACCACCGATACCGGCTGCTCCATATGTCGCATTGTTACCGGCAGTTGCATTTATAGTACCTTTCGTCGTAGAAGTCAGTACCAGCTTACCGCTTCCATTCTTCTGGATCGCTGCATAAGCTCCCGATGATGTCAGATTGTTTGTTCCGTAAGCAGTGATCGTCACGGTCTTACCCTCTGCCGGATTTACTGTGATCGCTGCCCCCTGAGTATTCCGTGTGATCGTCAGACTACGGATCGCAAGATTCACATCAATATCCCCTGCTGCCTTGATCTGACCCTTCATAACCTTACCGGATTTTGTTCCGAACAGGATCATCTCCTTATCAGATTTGATCGTAAGTCCATCTGTCTCCGAATAAGAATAGTCATCTTTTGTTGCTGTTTCCGCTGTGCTCTTTACTCCAAGCCAGAGTCCATCCTCCAGCTTCGTGTATTTGTCATAGCCATATGGATCAGCGATCGTATTTGTAAATGTACCATATGCTGTCTCCATACCGGATTTTGACACCGCATATTTTGTAGTATTACTTCCTACCTGATACATACCGGTATTATCATATGAGATCGATACGCCGGATGTCTTTGACTCTACATATCCCCTATGATATTCACCATCAAAAGTAATCCTTATATCATTTGGAATCACATAAGGTGCTCTCTTACAATAAAGATAAATATATGCACCTCCGGCATTTTTATTGAGATCTCCATCAATCTTGTTCCAGTTGCTGTCAACCTCCTGCTGATATTCACTTGTAAGACCGCTTCCTGAGTTTCCTCCGGCATACTGCAGCTTTCTATCATCGGTATTCCAGATACCAAGTGATGAGATTGGATCTCCTGCATTTCTGTCCTTTGTTGCATAGACGTAGATATAACCGGACTTTGAACCTACACCATCATTCAGGTCACCCGTCTTTCTCTCAACGCTATATCCGTCAAGACTGCTTGATGTACCTGAATTATTCTGCCATACAGACCATATCCTTGTATATGCCTGTGCCGGATCTGTGGTCGTCTTTACCCAGATATAATCATTGGATCCTTTTCCACATCCCCTGTTTACATTTCCCGCATTTCTATCAATAGACAGTCTTGTATATCCTGCATAATTGGCACTAAATCCCCCGGATTTAATATCACAGATATACAGCGTCTGGCGTGCTGCCGCTTCCGATTTTATATTCGGAAAAAAGTCACCAATGCCTGTAACCATTGCAAACACCATAGTTGCAGCCACTACCACTGACATGAAACGCTTCACAAATTTAATTTTCTGTTTCAATCTTATTTCCTCCTTTTTATTTTTCTATATAAAAGAGCCAAATGCTCTTATATATTAAAGCGTCTGTTTTTATAACAGACCAATCTCCCGACCGCGTTCGACTGCCTCCTGACGCGTCGGAACCTGCAGCTTACGAAAGATATTACAGCTATGGAACTTCACAGTTCCCGTCTTTTTGCCCAGTTGTCGTGCAATATCATCATTACTTAAGCCCTGTGCCATCAAACGAAAGACTTTTTCTTCCATCTGAGTCAGAGGTTCATAATATTCATATGGAGATTTTAAATAATCAGGGAAATAAGTACCGACCGAATATGCAAGTTCCTTAATCTCACTTATGAAGGAATCTTCTTCATATTCTTTCTGATAAATTGTCAGCATTTGTACCATACAATTGCCCGTGTCCGCAAGCAGTCTGATATAACCGCACCTTTTTGCAAGCACAATGGCCTTGGAAAGCTCCTCACACATGCCTTCCATATTCTTCATCTTATAATATATGATAGCTGACAACATATAGCATTCACACAAATCCATATAACGTCTGCCCGGAATCAACAATGCAATAAGCTGGTGTGTCAATACATAGGCAGCCATATATTTGCCTGTCTGTATATAACATCGCACCTTAACCATCCATGCATACATATCCATCATGAAGATGCCCTTATTCTCATCCGGTGCTATATCATCTAACCAACGCTCTACATCCTGTAGTCGCCCATCATAACAGGCACCAAGACATTCGATCGCATTCAGACTTGAAGTTAATTCATCCCATCCCGTAATCTGTATCCGTTTCCGAATCTTTTCCACCAAAGGACGTGCAGCTTTTGTCTGTCCATTTACCAAAAGGATCTTCATCTGAAGTGCAAGTGCCACAAACAGACAACGCATATCCTTCTCCTGCTCGATCAACGGAATCGTTCCGGTCACAAGAATCAGTGCCTCAAAACAATTATTGTTCTGATAATACCACTCTGCCAGCATGATCTCATACACTTTCTGTCCAACACTTCCACCATATAATCGGCATGCGGCTTCTGTTATCCCGTCCTTACTTTTTTTCAGATATTTGCCATATCTTGTAAAGTCGCGAAAACCATTCAGTATACTTGGTCTGCATGCTGAAAGCGTAAGACCCATCACGGGCACCAGTTCTTCTTCAATTAGAAAACTTACGATCCGAAAAAACATTGCATCACTTATATATGGCATGACAAGTTCTGTTTTGATACGACAAATGTCCATCATATCATATGTATCCATTTTCACCAGCCGCGGTGTCTTCCCCATAAACTGTACATATGATTTTGCCTGACTCAAGTCCCCATCCATAGCAGATAGCAATGCAAGATGAGTAAACAGAACCGGATGTGCTGACAGCTCTTCTTTTTTCAGCCCGTAGAAATATGCCCGGCACCCCCAAAGTACCGGCATGGAAAATGGTTTCTTCACAAACTCATCAAAAATAATCTCTAGCAGATGGCCTTCTTTTTTTGCTGTCGCTAAAATCAGCAACACTTCTTCTTCCGATCGTGGATAAATTATCTCGTTATTCATTTGTTTCATACATACCCCCATAACCCTGACGCTTATAGATTATATTCTTTATTCCTGTTTTTGTATAGCAAACCTTTCAGACACAAAAACCAAACTTTTACCCAAACCCATGTGGTTTTGATGCCCGGTAATATAAATATTTACATATCTTTATTATACAATAAACGGATCCATCTTATGATGAATCCGCTTATGTATTGTTACACTCTTCAGTTCCCAATTAATAAGGTTTAAGAAGTTTAAAAACTTATAAATTTGAAAACTATTTTAGTAATCCTCTTTCCTTTAATTCATTAAGAGACCGCTCATATCCATCCAGATTCATATCCTGTCCGCATACCCAATCAGCAAATTTCTCAATTCCTTCAGAAAAATCAACTTTAGTTCTAAACCCTAAAAGTTTTTCTGTTTTTGTCATATCTGCATAATTATTACGGATATCGCCGACACGAAACATGCCTGATATATGTACCGGAACGGTCTTTTTATAACACCGCATTAATTCATTTACAACCGTTTCAACTGTTACCATCTTGCCTGTTCCTACATTGAAACTTTCGTGCATGTAGCGATCCGATTCAATTCCCGCGATAAGGGCTGCAACTATATCATCAATATAGACAAAATCCCGTGATTCCTGACCATCTTCAAAAATATTGATATCCTTTCCCTGTCGAATTCTTGTTGAAAAGATAGATAAAATACCCGTATATGGATTTGATAAAGATTGTCCCGGACCATATACATTCTGAAAACGATATGCCAACGCCGGTATACCCAGATTTTTACACAATGTAAGAACCAATTCTTCCTGAACCTGCTTTGTAATACCATATACACTTACAGGATGTAAAAGAGCATCTTCTTTTGTAGCCACAACAGAAACGCTTTCTCCACATATCGGGCACTTCATTCCAAAATCTTTTGCTTCCAGATCTTCCTCTGTTCTAAATTCCGGATATACAATTCCATGTTTTAGGCAATTATAAGCTCCCTCTCCATAAATGGCTCTGGAAGATGCAACCAACACTTTTTTAATTGAATGCTTTTCATTTGTTAATATATCAATTAACTTGGCAGTTCCACCTATATTCGTATCAGTATAATGATATACTTCATACATAGACTGCCCAGTACCCGTTTCAGCTGCCAGATGAACAACAACATCCATTCCTGATAATGCTTTTCTCCAATCCTCTGTATTTCTTACATCCCCGAGGATGAATTCAACTCTTTCATCTAATTCAGCTGGTATCTTCGCATTTTTTCCATGTACCTGTTCTGATAAGTTATCAAGAACTCTGACTGTATATCCTCTCTTTATCAACTCATTTGCAAGGTGTGAGCCAATAAATCCCGCACCACCTGTTATCAATATCTTTTTCATTTTTATTTTCCTTCTACTATTGTTTTTGTTTTCTGCTAATTAACTTACCAACGCCTTTATTGATGTAATGATCTACATCAAACAGTATCTTGGATAAAATTGCAATTACGACACAGAATCCAAGGAAAATCAAATAACTTTCAACATGTGTAATTGCATATAAATTAAATGTCATCATAACATAATAAATTACAATATGATGTACTAAGAAAATCGCATATGAATATTTGCTAACCCACTGACATATCTCCTGTATTCTCTGGCTTCTTACCCATTGTGAAATATACACTAATACAAGAAATGCAGCGATTCCTACATATGTAGTCTGCAAATCAGTTGGCAGATCCGGTTTAAAAAACTGATTAAATAATAATACTCCTAAGCCGACAATCGCCACAGGCAATTTTACTTTCTTTATATATTTTATAAAATACATCCCAAATAATAACTCCGGTAATCGCACAAGCAGGTTTTTAGAAGATGCAAATTGAATCGGATACCATTTTAGTAATATAACATATACTGCTAACGAAATTACGGCCAAAACCACCGGACATTTATTGATCATCCACCTGAGTAATGGGAAAACAAAATAAAATATGACTATAAATCCCAAAAACCATTCTCCAACCAGATAAAATGTTGGCATAACATCTGCAAGATAACCATCCATTCCGATTACAGAAAGAAGTAATTTTCCCTTTGGAATAGTTGTATATTTCCATGCCCCTTTCCATACATATATAACAAGGAATGCAATAATATATGCAATCCAAAACATTGGGTACAATGTTTTAAATCGTTTCAAATAAAATTTTTTCAGATTACATGCCTGACCATAAACATACATTAATGCTGCACCTGAAATAATTAAAAATAACGATACTCCAAATCCACCAATATATATATTGAAAATAAACGCATGTATCACATAACAATTATTTATCTGCGGATTGGCATATAAAAATATAGCATTATAATGTGTAATTACAATTGAGATAGCTGCCAGAGCCCTCACAAAATCCAAATAAAATAATCTCTCTTTTCCCATTTCCGTATTACTCCCTTAATCCGGATCCTTTAATCCGTGAGGTCCAAAAATTGCTCGTTTTATCTTAATTAAAAATTTATATAACCATTTTGGTAATATCTTTCGCATTTTCGAATCAAATTTCATGCAACTTGGTCCATCCAATGCAATAACCTGTTTTGCTCCCTGCTTCAAACGCTGAAGAACCATGTTAAACAATCCGTATTCCATATATCCCTTGTCAATCATAACACGATTTAATTCCCGGACATAATATCTCAGGTTTGTTACCTCTATGGCTGCATACTGATCAGACATTAACAATCCAGGATAATATCCTGCCTGTTGAACACAGATTGGATATAGCCGTTCAATCGCATGTAATATGGTTCCATCAAAATTATTAGGTTCCTCCGGAAACTCTTCATACTGCCAGTCATGATCAAATAAAACCTTTAATGCCGTTGGTCTGAACCAGAAAAAAGTACCATAAGGTGCAAGTGCTTCCTTATCCTCTGACATTGGGATTGTAATGCCAAGCTTATCAGCTACTTCTCTTGACTTTTCAAAATTGCATCCCCATTCATTTCCTAATGTCTGATAAAACGGACCATGATTTGGTTCTGGTGGAGATAAAATTCCCAAACGCTCATTATCCTCAAAAGTCTGCAATACATTGCATACAAACTCTTTATTATATAATGTATTATTCCAACATTTGTAGCCAAAAGAATCACCTACAGAGCCTGGTTTCGCCTGAGCAGTCTTCTTATCATGTACAAAACACGCATAATCATAATTCTGAATAACGTCTTTCACGCCGACCAATATACTACTGACATCTCTTCCTCTGTTTACAATTACACGGACCTCCAAATGATTACATGGAAGATTTTTAAATACTTTCAGTATTGCTTCTTTCTTTTCCACCGTGTCCGTTGTAATATATACATCTGTTTCCTTTGGAACATTGGACGCCCACTGGAAAGAGTCTTCCACAAGGTCCGGGAAATATAAGTGCATGACTAATGCAAGCTTTCTCTTCTTTAAAATCTCATCCATTTTATTCTGATCATAAGAAGATGAAGAAAGAATATAGTTTAAATGAAGATTTTTTACAAAATCTGCCTGATGACAGGTTCTTAAAATATTATCCCATATCAGATTTACATCATATAAACCTGTTGATTTCAAATAATCATATAATTCTTTTCCGGGTTGTCCCAGAGTGTTGAAAATTTCGTACTCATATGGCTGAAAAAACATTCTCCGTTTAAAAATAGGACATCTTTTATCACGAATTAATTCCTTCGCATAATTCATTAATGGATAATCTGTTTTATTTGAAATGTCATCTGTTTTAACATAAACATCCCATTTATAACCAAGATCTGCAAAATGCTTTGTGAAAATGGATTCGAAATTACCAATTGAATCCTCGTATCCTTTAATCATTGGCATTTCATCCCAGAAGCTCTGAAAATCTTCAGATTTTACAAGAGACTGTCTGAATACCATAAAATGAGACTGGATATGCTCCGGTAAATATCCATATCGATTATTATGAAATGGATCATATTCATTCTTATAATGTTTGGTCATTCCCCAGAAATCCAAATTCTCTTTTGACATAGCTTCAAAAGTCTCTTTCAATGTATAAACCGGACCCATGATCGTACAATTGACAAAACAGATCTCATCATACTGAACTAATTTTTCCCATCCTAACGATTCCATCGCTGTCTTATATGCCCAAACATCCAGGCCCTTATTCTCACGGACAATAACAGATTTCGTATACTGTTCAAAAAACTTATGCCCTTCTTCATTGAGCTGTCCATTACAGACAACGATCATATCTGTGACCTGTTTCACATAGTCCTTAAAAAAATATTTTACATAAGAATCTACTATTCCTTCTTTTTCATAGAAAAAATATATTCCTAATCTTTTTACCTGCTCATTGTTTATCTTCATTATTTTCCTCTCACTTTATCAATTTTCTGAAGCATTCTTCTTGTTTTAGAGTTCTCGATATCATTACGATATTCTACTAATGCATTTCTTTCATTTGTTAAATAGCCATTTATTTCATATAATTGTTTCTGTTCTTCCTTTAGCTTTTTATTTTCTTCTCTGGCCTCTTTAAGACGCTGCTCCTGAAGTGCAATAACAGCTTTTTTATTTATAAGATCATTCTGGTAATCCTGCAACGATAATCGCATATCTGCAAGCTGTCTCTCTTTATACTGAATATTACCAATAATAGAATCCATACCATGTCCCAAATAACCATAGGATATTTCATCAAAACATATTTTTATTGAAGCCCCCTCATTCAATGTTCCGTTCAAGTATATTGCTGAATCCGAACCATGTAATATTGAATATTTATCATCCTTATACATAAAATTATCTATAATACTTATACCATCAATTTCACATCTTAATCCATCGAATATTACATACATATCTTCATTAAAAATAAGCTTGATATTCTTTACTTTTCGAGGTACCGGTATGCATATTTGCCCTTTTCCATTATCCAAATACTCTACTGCTACTTTCTTCTGATAAACTGAAGCAAATCCCTGACCATAATCATATGCTGCAATACAAGTAAGTTCGTTCTGTAAGCACTCCAGTTTCTTACACATCTGAGGGAAACTCATAGAAGTATTCTGTACAGCCGCATTAATTTCATCATTCATCACATCATTACTATCAATCTGTATACCCGCCAACTGTTTATTATACGATCTTGCTGTATAGTATCCCATTGACTGTGCACACAGGCTCAGAACAGAAGTAAAAACAAAACATGGATCTGTCTGTGCCAATAACCACTTTCTGACATCGACATTCTCTGTCAGATTTTGCAGAACCTGACTTCTACACCAGAAACATCCTGTATATTGTCCTATACTTCCCCTGACTTTTGCTATATTCAAATGTATATCACTGTCCTCTAATATCTGTTGGATCTCGCAGGAAATTAATTCACGTTCTTTATACTGTCTTGAATAATATAAACTTTGACTTGAATTCGGAGGATAAACCAAACCAATTCCTGAATTATCATTTAAACAAGACACTATATTCCCTAACGATACGCCTTTGCCTAAAATACTGTTTTCAATGATCCAGCCTGTATGTCCATTGTCCAGATTTTCAGCAATATAACTTCGATCTTCATTTACCAGAAAACAGATATATTCATACTCCTTAGCAAATGCTCCAACAGCATAATATACTTCTGCAAAATTACCTGTCGTACATTCAAGAAGATGCATTTCCTCCCAATTTTTTTTCTGATGAAAGCTTTCCTCACTTCCCCAATAATATAGATCTGCATGTGTTTCTAAATCATCTATATCCGGTTGATGCTGCAGATAAAAATCTTCATCAATAACAACAGCTATCTTTTCTGCGATTCTTTCACATTCTGAATCAGGAATTACATTTAATCCTAATCCGTCAACAATATCCTGCATTGGAGCAGTACGGATAAGGTTCTTTAAAATCAATGTTTCATCATATGGTGTTTCCTGCTTAATAAATTGATAAAATACTCGGGAAATATAACTACTGGAATCTACTATTTTTTCTTTCATTGGATAAAAGAATAATTTTCTTTTGAAAAATGGGCAATGATAATCCATCACCATCTGAATCGGTGCCATAAAAAGAGGATACGGATTAGCTATCACATTTTCCTCAGGGTTACAATATGCTTTCCACTTAAATCCGCAATTTGAAAAATGTTGTGTAAATATTGCCTCATGAAAAGCTACTGCCTCTTCATAACAGGTTATCATAGGTCTGGTCTTCCAATATGTTTCAAATTCTACACTTGCAAGCATATGTTTACGAACCGCAATAAAATGCGACTGTAAATGATCAGGGAGCTTATGATCAGGAAGTATCCCCCATGGATCAAATGGAACACCATGATATAAAGTAAGGCCCCAAAAATCTACATTCTTCGCATCCATAGTTTTAAACATTCTGTCCAGATCCTGTTCATACACCGGCCCCATCAATGTATAATTAAACATGATCAATTCATCAATATCTTTTATCTCTTCCCATCCGATGTGTTCCATGGCTTCCTTATATGCCCAAACATCAAATCCTTTATTTTCGCGGACAAACACCTGGATCCTGTCAATGGATTCTAATTTTTTCCGTCCTTCTGATGAAAGTATCCCATTGCAGACCACTGTAATCTTATCAAAATACTGGTTCATACTCTGCAGCATATAAACTATATATTCATCTACACATCCCTGTTCATCATATAATAAAAAAATACCCTGTCTCTTCATATAAATAATCCTATCTGTCCCTTATTTTTATTGTCTGATCTGTAATGATCATCCGGCTAAAACTTCCACTGGTGTTCCATCCGGAACATTCCCCGTTCTTCTACATCAGCATATACGTCAAACTGACAAATACGTTCAAATGAATTAATAAGATGTCCCTCTTCCGTATAGAATGAAAAATCAATCATATAATGTCCTAATAAAAGCTGTACTTTTCTTAACTTTAACTGTATTTTCCCTTCTCCTTCAAGAAGTACTGTTCCCTTTTCAGCATCTGTTCTTCTCTCATAACACATCATATAATCTGATCTGAAAACAGTAAATTGAACAGCCACCTTCCGTGGGGATTTTATTTTATAATATAATGTTATATTTATATCATCATCAATACTAAATGCAACTCTCGGCTCCCCGGCATTATTCTTACATTCCACCTTTGTTATCGATAAATCCAGATTTTTAGCTTCTTCCATCAACTGGCGTTCTTTTTCAGATCGTTCTGCTCTGGCCTGCCCCATAAATTCCATATATAATTTATGAACATACTGTGGGGTTCCATCTGAAACAATCTTTCCTTTATCCAGCCATATACATCTGTCACATAATTCCTCAATCTGTCCCATGGAATGCGAAACAATTACTATCGTAATCCCTTCTTTTTTCAGTTCCTGCATTTTATTCGCACATTTCAACTGAAAATTAGAATCTCCAACCGCAAGTATTTCATCTATTAACAAAATATCTGCATTTACATTAATTGCAACCGAAAATGCAAGCCGCATATACATTCCGGAAGAATATGTCCGGACAGGATTATCAATAAATTCTTCCAATTCTGAAAACTCTATGATCTCATCTAATCGTTCATCAATCTCTTTTTTTGTTAATCCAAAAATAGAAGCATTTGTATATATATTTTCTCTTCCGGTCATATCCGGATGAAATCCTGCTCCCAGCTCTAATAAACTGGATACTCTTCCATCAATACTAATTTCTCCTGAATCAGGATAAATAATACGGGTCAATAATTTCAAAGTCGTGCTCTTTCCACATCCATTATGACCTATAAGACCTACTGCTTCACCCTTTTCTATTGTAAAACTCACATCATCCAATACCTGATGAATTTCATATTTATCTTTCTTTGCAAATATGATTTTATCCTTTAATGTTTTACTTTTATCATAACTAATCTTAAAAGATTTAGATATATGCTGTACTTCAATTGCAACATCCTGGTTCATACTACAGTTCCTCCGCAAAGTGCTTATTTAATTTCCTAAACACAACGAGTCCAATTATCAAAACAATTATACTTTCCAGCAATCCCAATATAATATTTGAAAATTCCGGAACCTGTTTATAATAAAAAATATCTCTGTATGCAACGATCACTCTTGTAATCGGATTTATCATATAAAATGGTCTGTATTTTTCAGGAACCAGTTCAAGCGTATATATAATTGGAGATGCATACATTAAAATCAGCGATAATGCTCCCAGTATCTGCTGCATATCTCGAAAATATACGGTGACGGCACTAAAAAACAAGGTCATTCCCAATGCAAGTATATATTCTATGATCACAACTACAGGGAATAACAATAACGCTTTTCCACAAAAACCATATCCTGACGCTCCAAGAACAACAAATACAATAATGAATGATAGTAGCATATTAATAAACTGTGCCGAAACAAATGCTATCGGCAACACTTCTCTTGGAAAATATATTTTCTTTATCATATCCTGCTGACCGGCAACACACATACATCCCCCTGTTAAACAGGATGAGATCATCAGCCAAGGTACCAATGCAACAAATAAACAAATATGGAAAAATGGAATATTTGTCGGTAAGATTATTTTAAATAAAAATGTATATACCGCCAGCTGAATCAGCGGATCGATAAACGACCATAAAAAACCAAGAACCGACCTTTTATATCTTCCGATCAGATCCCGCTTTGTCAAACTTACGATCATGGTCCGATAATCATATATCTCTTTAAACATATTATGCTCCAACATTCTCCATTATTTTGCTTATAATAGTATTATCTCCATATTCAATCTTTGAATCATATGGACGTTCAGGAAAGACTCCGTACTGCAGGGATATATCTAACCCTTTTTCCTTTATGAACTGTTCAACCCGATCTCCAAGTGATACCGGCTTTCCGGAACATACATTTATAATTCCTGTATACTTATCCTGTGTACTTGCAGCTACTATCTGTTTTGCAAGTTCATCGACCTGAATAAAATCATATTTTGCTTTTCCTGTAGTAAATGGGAATTCCTTTTTACCGGCTTCAGCAGCAGCCAGTAACTTTGCAAATATAGAATTATTCTTTTTGTCATCGCCAAGAATATAATATGCTCTAAGCCAAAATATATTTACATCTTTATCTTTTGTATAAGTAAGAAGTGCCTGTCGCAATGCGTTTTTTGCAATTCCATACTGGGACAATGGATTGCATGGAGTATTTTCATCAATTTTTCCCTCGTAAAATCCTATTTCATGCATCGTACCCATCACGCTAATATTCTTGCATCCGGCATCAACTAAATTACGAAGGAACTTATAATGAGAAGAAAGATTGTCCATATGAGCATTAGAATTGTGTACAAATCCATCCTTCCACGCCAGATGAATTACGCTGTCAGGGCAGCCCATCTTCTCATATACATCAGGCTCTCCTGAAAAAATATTCACATCACAAATCTTTGCTCTTTCATCAATTCCCTGATGTACAAAATCAATTGCAACAACCTCATGTCCCTGATCTACCAACGTTTTTACAACAAATCTACCAATATATCCTCCCGCTCCTGTTACCGCTACTTTCATAACCTTTACCACACTACTTTAATAATTAGTGCAACTCCTTTCTTCATCTACATTTATTCTTATACATTTAAGTACATTTTTCTACAATATCAGCCACATTTTATCACAATCACTTTTATAAGGCAATAATCACACCCTGCCTAACAACATCAAAAGGCGAATTGTGATCTCTGAGGATATTGCCGGTCTCCAGCGTTTAGGATAAAATGCCTTTTTTAATGACTGCCTGAGTGAATACTTTTCCTGTGTGAACATTGCCAATGTCCGTATATCTTTATCTGACATCATATTTTTAAAGCAACGTTCAAATTCACATGACCGTTTCTTTATCTCTGAAGTTTCGCATAAATTCTTTTTCAACCATTTTAATCTTGTCTTTATATTAAATGTTGTCACATTATCGCCGTGCACCCGGTGCTCTGCTTCTGTCTTAACATCAGAAAATGACTTTCCAAATGCCTGTGCAATCATTGCTGCCCACCAGTCATGATATCCGATCTGGTCACGATCACCCTGCAGCATCATTTCACGCATTTTTCGGTTAATAACCATTGAGAAACCGGAAAAATGGTTTTCAGTAATACTTCTTCGAAAATCATATCCTGCATCAGGAAAATAAAAATGCCCTACCTTTTTTCCCCTTTCTACAAGATCATATGCACTATGATACAAAAGTGGGATCGAATCATATGAATTCTGCTTTTGAAACCACTGTTCTGCTATTTCCAGTTTTGATTCTGACCAAATATCATCCTGATCTGAAAAAGCATATAGATCCGCATCATCAACAGCAGCAAGCAACTCCATAAAGCTTTTTAAAAATCCAATATTTTTCTCCTTTAATAATTTAAAATCATACTTTTTTTGAAGTCCACAAAGTAACTCTACAAATTCTTTCTCTGAGCCATCATCTCTGATATAAAGTGTAAAATCCACATTTTTCTGTTTGCAGATACTGTCAATCTGTTCTTCTATATATTCATATCCATTATATGACGATAATAAAACGGCTATTTTGTTCATCTGTTGCTCCATCATATTTATATTTTTCCAATCAACATTAAGGCTCTCAGTATAAACTCCACACTTAGACTCATATTCCACCTTTTCGGATAAAAAGTCTTTTTTACAGCGGTTTTTAAGCTATATTTTTCATTAATAAATAATGTGCATATTTCTTTTTGACCATCATCCATTTCAGACAAAAAAAGTCGATCAAATTCTCTTGCGTTTCTTGTATAAAAATTATCTCCTCGAAGCAACCGAATCCCATCGGGAATTTTTTTTAAAAAATATAATGGAGACGCATTATTTTCATGCTGCCTGTGAACAGCTTCTATTTCTTCCGAAAATACATATTTTCCAAAAGCGGATACTATGATCGCCGCAAACCAATCATGATATTTTATTTGATCAAAATCTGCACGTATAAGTCGATCATATAATTCCCGGTTAATCACCATGGCAAATCCAAAAAAAATATTAGATGTAAAAGCTTTCTGAAAATTATAATTATAGTTTTCATATTTATAGGGAACTATTTCTGACAGATCACTATTTCCAATTGCAATTTTGCTCTGATATAACAAAGGAATATCGTTTTTCTGTGTTTGCATCCATTTCACTGCATTTGACAACTTATTCGGATACCAGACATCATCCTGATCACAAAATGCCCAATACTCCCCTGAATCTGCCATCTGCATTAATAAATGAAAGCTTTTCGAAAATCCGATATTCTCTCCTGTTGCAACTGTATATTTATCACTAAGTTCATTTTCCCGAATATATCGATTCACTAATTCAACTGTATGATCCGTCGATCCATCATCACGAACGTAAACATGAACATTCGAATATGTCTGACAATCTATACTTTTTAACTGTTCCTCTATATATTTTTCTCCATTATATGTCGATACCAAGACATTAATCTGTTCCATTTTTGTCCCCAATAGTTTCTTTCTTTTCATCCGCTGCCTGCTTCTCATTAATTGCGATCTGCTGCGTCAGATCCTTGAATTTATTCTCCAGACTGGATAGTTCTATCGTCATCATAAATGTTTTGATCAACAGTATTGCTATAATAAAGAGGTACACCACATTTGCCGGCGACATCATGCCCATCTTTCCGGTGATCCAGTATACAATCTGTGGAAATACAGACATAATGATCATCAGAACTGCCATAATGATCCAAAACAATGCATATTCAATCTGCATCTTGGAATTACGAATTCTCCATATTACATAAAACGAACTGATCACCGACATTGCAATCAGTAATACTCTTAACATTATAGACATAGCTGCTTATACCCCTCTTTTCATAATGATATGCTTACTGTCTCTTTTACGAAAGCTCTGGATCAGCAGGATTGATATCAGCATACGGAACATATACATTGCTGATCTGGAAAAATTCAGATAACTTTTTCCGGCAGTTCTTTCATCCATTTCCACCTGCACCTCTGCGATGCTCGCTCCCTGTTTTAACAGATAAGAGATCGTATCCGGTTCCGGTCCGTAATTCATATTGACTGCAAATTCCTTTACCATTGCTTTATTAAACATACGCATCCCGGAGGTTGGATCTGATATCCGTTTTCCGGTGGTCAGGCGAATCGCTGATGTAAGCAGCCGTGAACCAAGCATTCGCATACTTTTTTCTTTCTTTTTTGTCACAAAACGCGAACCGATTACAATATCATATCCCTGTTCCATTTTTTCAAGCATAGCCTTAATATATTCAGGCTTGTGCTGTCCATCCGCATCAAACTGCAATACACAGTCATAATTTTTATAATATGCATATTTCAGTCCCGTCTGGAAAGCACCGGCAAGTCCCAGATTCACCGGAAGATCTATGATCTCAAATCCATGCTTGTGGCATCTTCTGGAAGTATGATCCGTCGATCCGTCATTTACCACGATATAATCATACTCCGGATATTTCTCTTTGATTGTATTTACCACACCCACGATATTATCTTCTTCATTATATGCAGGTATAACCATCAGTAACTTCATATACAGATCTCCATTCTTCTGTGAAACAGTCTTACAGACTATATTTCATTTCCCTTCTCGCTTGTACCATAAGCCCCTGCCAGGATCCGTGCGACCCACTTCGGCCAGAACTTACAAAACACCTCAAAATCCTCCTGCCCTCTTTCGTGATCCCGGATCGTTGCACTCGTTTCACTATCCTCATGAATACGATGCGCCATCAAACATTCGGGAATATATACGAATTCTCCTTCTTTCCTGCTCAGCCATTCCCAGGTCTGCCAGTCCAGATTGCTTCGGAAATGTTTCAGAAATAAATCTACTCTTTTTTCCTGTCTCAGATATTCACATATAACTGTTTTATGATATGTGACAGCCGGACAACAGATTGCATTTCCAAATCTGAGCACAGCCCGTTTCCTCCATCTGCGCCCCTGCTTCTTTTCATTTTTTAACGGACCAAGCAGAATCCTTTTTATCTTCAGATTCTTACGATCCGAATACTTTCTGTCATCTATCAGCTCTCTGTAATCAGAAAATAATAAGAGCGTTTTTCTTGCTTCTGTATCTTTCTGATCCGCTATCTTCAATATCTCCTCTGTATACGCAGCCTCATAGATATCATCCTGATGTGCGATCGTTACATATTCTGTATCTGACACAGATAGAGCAAAATTCCAATCATCCGCGATATTAGATCTTCCATCACGGATATAATAGGCTATATCATATTTTTCACATATATTTTTTAAATAATCACTTGGCGTTGATGTTGCCAGACAAATGGCACTTGCAACCGTCTGCTTCTTCAAAGACCGGATGCACGCTTCCAGATATGGACTTTCCTTATATGCACATATAACAAATGTATGCTTCTTTTCAGCCATTTTTCTTCTCCATTTATCTCGCCATTTTTATATCCGGGCAGTTTCTCCAGCCTACATTGCTCCGACGACAATCTGCAATACGATCAATATCTCAGTCGCTATCACAGTCATCCAGACCTTCCTGCACTTCTCCTCACTTACATTAACGAGTGATGTCGTGGTTGCCAAATAAAGTAACGGAGCAATACACAGAAAATACCTTCCCTGTACGCCACTGATCTTACTTGATGATATCGATGTAAATGCAACCAGCATCGACAGCAGGATCAATACAAGCGATATCAGGAATACCGCAAACATATATATGCGTTCCTTTTTATTTCCGCAATATTTATCACCCTCAACATTTGCAAACAATACCAGACTGAATACCAACACCAACAGCAATACCCAACTGATCTTTATATCAAGCCATGACAAAAGGCCGCCAAAGAATCCACGCAACAGCGTTTCTCCTCCGTTAATCAATGTATTCCAATACAGATAAACAACATTAAGCGGATGACGAAGCAGATATCCGAGTGAATATAATGTATCCTCTGTTACAGCTGTATCCTGTCCCGCAAACAGCTGTTTTATAACCGGAAAATAATAATATAATGCCCCGCAGAAAACAATTATAATTCCGCAAATCACTGCTGTTATAAGTATTCCCTTTTTGTGCTTCGGCATTACTTTCAGAGAATGTTCCTTCCTTTTTGCATGTATCAACAAAAATACCAGCAATAATAACGGAAGATATACACCACCTTTTACGACAGCGGTCAGGATACCACAGAGCACCAACAGGACTACCTGCCACTTCTTATATGTTTTCTCCAACGAAAGACTCATGCATAAGGCGATAAATACATATATAATTCCATTTATCATTGCGTCATAAGACGCAGATGCCCCCTGTTGAAGCGCGATCGGAAGAAAACCAAGCGCAGCAAGCATATTCTTACCAACCGGAAGTATCCGTATGGCGAATCCTGTCAATAATACAAATACCAACAGGTTCATAAATCTTCCGATCAATAACATTAGCATGGTTGAAAGTCCAAGCAGTCGTCCGATCGTAATTCCAAATGCCATCGGTATAAAGAAAATACCCGGTACAATATTACTGGAATCTACATACGGAACTGCTATCAGCTCCTGATCATCCGGTCTTTCAAATGTATGATGTGCCAGCTGGTAATAGGAATTACTCTCTACTCCATTTGCAAGCATATCCTCCATTTTTACATCACAGGTACGCTTATATATCGTTCCCTCAATGCCCGTGTCACCTGCAAACATTATCTTATTCGAATACTTATATGCCGTATCTATATGCCATGGTTCATCCGGTACACCATGCGGCGCGATCACCACATTCATGATCATTCCAAGTAGCAGCGCCATCGGAATATAGAACTTCGATACCGGAAGCTTCTTAACAACGATAAGCATATACATGAGTTCAAAAAATATCAAAAGTGCAAGGCACAATACTGCATACATACTGCGAAGCTTCCAGCAGCTTGCATATTTCATTCCCGATATGACATTCGTCTTATTTGCCGGATCTCCTCCAAACATAGCAACAAGTCCCGGCTTTTGATCTGCATTCACATAGAATACAGTATCACCCGGATTCTGAAGCTCCATCGTAAGCACAAGCCGTTTTCCCTCAGACTCTTTAAATACCGGATCATCCCATATTCCTACGCGGATCCTTTTTTTCTTATTTTTCTTTGCAGCCCCTTTTGCCGGCCGGTCTTTCTCATAATAAATCTTTCCCGTATCTGCATCAGAGACTGTGATATGAAGCATTGCATCCGGATTTGATATCACACCAACCGTTTCAACATATAATACCTGAAGACCAGGCACTGTACATTCAAAGGCTTCTACAATAACAGGATTATTTGCGGACATTTCTACCTGTCCGTTATCCTTATGTTCTATCTTAAGTGTAGCAAATACCGGCTTTGTAAATTTATCTGCAAGCTGTGCTTTATACACCAATGCAAAAACAAAGCATAGAGCCAGTCCCAAAATAACTGCCCATAATATCTGTTTTTTATTCCATGTCTGCCCTGTCTGCTTCATAACAACCTCATATTATTTATTACATAATATCTACATCTGCGCTGTAATCAACGCCATCGATCTTAAATCCGAACATCTTATAGAATTCATCCCAATATCCATCGATATCGGCAAGTTCCTTAACGTTCTCGCTGGTTACGGCATCCCAGTTCTTAGCAACTGCTTCCTGAATATCATCTGCCATTTCCCAGTCGTCCATACGGACAAATCCGTTTTCGTCTGTCTCAACTTCACCGGCCATCTTATCAAGGAAAAGTCTTGCCATCTGCTCGATACAGCCCTCATGAACACCCTTTGCTTTCATCTGCTTATAGAGCAGAGTAATGTAAAGCGGAACAACAGGAATTGCTGCACTGGACTGTGTAACAAGTGCCTTGTTGATTGCTATATATGATGATACATTTGCGAACTTCTCATTAATAATGTCGCTCGACTTATACAGATCCTTCTTTGCCATACCGATCGAACCCTCGGCATAGATCGGGAATGTGATCTTTGGTCCTATATATGAATATGCAACTGTTGTTACATGATCTGCCAGAACGCCTGCATCTGATAATGCCTGCATCCAGTCGATCCAGTCCTCGCCGCCCATAACTTTGATAGTGTTCTCGATCTCTTCCTCTGTTGCAGCAGGAATATGTGCCATTGTAACTGTATTGTCTTTTAGAACCAGAGTCTTATTTGTATATTCTTCACCGACTGTCTTAAGAACAGAAGTATACTTATGTCCATCCGGTGTTACACGTCTCGGTGCTGCAAGGCTGTAAATAACCATATCAACCTTTCCCATATCCGCTTTGATCGTGTCGATCACCTGCTGTTTGATCTCCAATGAGAATGCATCTCCGTTGATGGATTTTGCATATAAGCCATCTTTCTTTGCTTCTTCTTCAAATGCTCTTGTGTTATAGAAGCCTGCGGTTGCGGTTCTTCTTCCGTTTGACTCTTTCTCGAACATTACACCAAGTGTATCTGCTCCATAGCCAAATGCAACCGCGATCCTGGAAGCAAGTCCATATCCGGTAGATGCTCCGATCACCAGTACCTTCTTCGGTCCGTCAACCTTTGGCTGTGCCTTTACATATTTGATCTGATTCTTAATATTCTCTGCGCATCCAACCGGGTGAGCGGTGGTACAGATATAATCTTTTACTCTTGGTTCTACTACCATTTTAATTTTCTCCTCTAATCATCCGATCTGTCCGGACTTTCTTTCTCAATTTATATTTATACATTTTGTATCAATATCTGGTCATATGCGGCTTACATCTGCGGGCGCTCTTTGTTTGCAAACTTCGTGTAATCCTGCATCCATACAAGATCAACCGATCCGGTCGCGCCCTTTCTCTGTTTTGCTATAATAATCTCTGCAATACCCTTCTTCTCGGTATCCGGATTGTAATAATCATCACGGTAAATGAACATTACAACGTCCGAATCCTGCTCGATCGCACCGGACTCTCGCAGATCGGCAAGTACCGGCTTGTGATCCGGTCTGGAGTCAACCGCACGGTTCAACTGCGACAACGCAATAACAGGAACATTAAGCTCTCTTGCAAGCACCTTTAACGCTCGCGATGTATCTGAAATGAACTGCTGTCTGGATTCTACATGCTTATTCGTACTCATCAGCTGTAAGTAGTCGATGATGATAAGTCCCAGATCATTGTTCTGTTTTAATTTTCTACACTTCGAACGAAGATCGGCTACAGTGATCGCCGAATTATCATCTACGAAGATCGGCGCATCCGCGATTACCTCCGTACTCTCCATGATCTTATCCCATTCATCGTCCACCAGCTGTCCGGTCTGGATCTTCTGGGAATTTACCAGAGAATCAAGGGCGATCATACGTGTTACCAGCTGCTCCTTTGACATTTCCAGACTGAAAATAGCAACAGGGATCCTCTTTTTTACAGCTACATGGTGTGCAATATTAAGTACAAATGCTGTCTTACCCATAGCAGGACGTGCTGCTACCAGAATCAATTCCGATCCATGCAGACCCGTTAGCATATTATCCAGATCGATGAATCCGGTCGGCACACCGGTAACTCGTGTATTCTGTCTGGATGCCGCCTCGATCTGATCGATTACATCAAGTACGATCGAATCGATCGGTGCAAAATCATTTGCGCCGTTTCTCTGCTGAACGATCTTGTAAATCCCGCTCTCTGCCGTTTCAAGTAATCCGTCTACATCGTCCGTGTCAAGATAACAGTCCTTTTCGACATCCTCACACATCTTGATCATACGGCGAAGCACTGCCTTATCCGCTACAATCTTCGCATAATACTTCGCATTTGCCGATGTCGGAACTGCGGCTATGATATCAGCTATGTAGCTCATACCGGCAACATCCTCCGGAACATTCTTCTCCCGAAGCCTGTTGTTCAGCGTGATCAGATCGACTGCCATTCCTTCCTTAAACAGCTCGATCATATTCTCATACAGGATCGCATTCTGCGCACTGTAAAAGTCATCCTTTGTCAGTATATCCGACACATCTACTATGGCATCACGATCCATGATCATAGAGCCGATAACCGACTGTTCTGCATCCAGGTTATATGGTTGTTTTTTCCTGATAAATGCATCTTCCATTAGTCAGCCTCTTCTACCTTTACTGTAAGCTCTGCCTGTACCTGTGGATGCAGCTTGATCTTTACAGTAAATGATCCCATTGCTTTGATCGCATCCTTCAGCACGATTTTCTTCTTATCAATATCATAATGTAACTGGCTCTTGATCGCATCCGAGATCTCCTTTGACGATACAGAGCCGAATGCCCTACCGCCTTCGCCGACCTTTATGCCGACTGTTACAGATGCCTTTTCAAGCTCTGCTGCGAGAGCCTTGGCTGCTGCAAGATTCTCTGCCGCAACTTTTTCTTCATGTGCCTTCTTTAATTTATAATCATTCAGATTCTTTGGTGTTGCCTCAAGCCCAAGTTTTCTCGGTATAATATAATTTCTGGCATGTCCGTCACTGACATTTACCAGTTCACCTTTTTTCCCAAGACTCTTTACATCCTCCAGTAATATAACCTTCATATCAAATATCTCCTTCCTTGTACATCTCCTCAAGCAGGTTGACAAGCTGTTTCTTTACTTTTTCCTTTGTCGTATTCTTAAACTGCGCGGCCGCGATATTCGCATGTCCGCCTCCACCCATACGCTCCATAATGATCTGGACATTCACATCATCGATAGAGCGGGCAGATATCTTTACATTTTCTCCCAACTGTGCGATTACAAAGGAAGCACGTACACCTGCAATATTCAACATCTCATTTGCCACCTTGGCTGTCAGTACAGTCGGTGATTCAGGTCCTTCTTTCGGCTCAAATACCGATACTGCAAACATCCCAAGAACCATCTCTGCGTTTCTAACGCCATCTGCTTTTTGTCTGTATGTGTCAATATCGCTTCTGAACATCTTTCTGACACGCATAACGTCCGCGCCGCTTCTTCTCAAATAAGCAGCAGCCTCAAATGTACGAACACCTGTCTTTGTCAGGAAGTTATCTGTATCGATCAGAATACCTGCATACATCGCATCTGCCTCAGACGGGCGAAGCTTGATTTTCTCATCCATGTACTGTAACATCTCCGCGATCATTTCGCACGCTGACGAAGCAAATGGTTCTACATAGGAAAGGGTCGCATTCGCGATCACATCCTTTGTCTGTCTGTGATGATCGAACACAACCACCGTCTTTGCATAGGAAATAAGCTCCTCACACTCAGTCAGACTCGGATTATTCACATCTACGACTACCAGCATCGTATCCGCATTTATCATCTCAATCGCCTGTTCATTGTTGATGATCATGTCATCACCATACATACTGTTTGCTGTAAAATTACCATAGATCGGACTGATCGCCGATGACACTTCATTGATAACGATATGTGCCTCTTTATTCATAGAATTCACCATACGATACACACCGATCGCAGATCCGAATGCATCCATATCCGGATCCTTGTGTGCCATGATGATCACCTTTTCTTTTGTCTCTAACAGCTCCTTAAATGCCAGTGTCTTAACACGAGCTTTTACACGGGTAGATTTCTCTGTACCCTGACTTCTTCCACCATAATAAGTAATCTTATCATTGGATTTCAGGACAACCTGATCCCCACCACGTCCGAGTGCAAGTTCCATTGCGGAACGAGCCGCTTCAAAATCAGCCAGAAAGCTGGAATATTCCGTTCCAAGACTTATAGATAACGTAAGTGGCAGATCATTTCCGATATTGATTGCTTTTACCTCATCCAGCAATGCAAATTTATTCTCCTGAAGCTGTGGAAGATATTTCTTCGGCATAACGAACATATACTTATCCTTTTCAAAGGAACGTACAATCGCATCTACATTTGCCATATATTTATTGATCTTTCGATCTACAAGTGCAACTAACAGTGAATGACGGACTTCCTCCAGATCATCGAATATCTCATCATAATTATCGATATATATCAGACCAGTAACCAGCTTCTGCTCCTCATTCTCCTTCGCCAGTTTGTTCTGCTCCGTCATATCAAACAGATACATGGCAATAAATGTGGTAACACCGTCTGTATGTTTCTTTCTCTTCGAGGTACGTGTCTTTTTATTCTCCTCCTGTAAACCTGTATCCTGTAGTACGATCTCCGGTGCTTCTGCACTTTCCGGTGCTTCCGGTTCAGCAACCGCATCTACCGGGCCATTCGGATTTACCCTGACACGCTTGATCTCTACTTTATATTCTCTTTCATTATATTCGATATCTGCATGAACCGTATCTTCACCCTCAGCCGGTATCATCTCATGTGTTAAGCCCTCAAACACCTGCATAGCTGTAAGCCGCATCAGCTTACGCTTACTTGTATTCGTGATATGTGCAAATTCATCATTTACCCATGCAAGTCTTCCCGTCTTGTCTAAGATAGCGTATGGTATAGGGAATTCCCGGATCAGATCCTTCTGAACTCTACCATTTTCCATCGCCTGATTTGCAAATAATGCGTCACTTGATACACGTGAAGATATATAAAGGACGATAGTCATAGCCGCATAAACAGCAGTAATAATGATACCTACCACACCTGCTGCCACACTGATCGTAAACATCCAGATATCAAACACCACAAACAATGCAATCATATAGAGCGGCATCTGTGTATAAAAATCATGTCTTTTATTTGTATGTTTATTTTCGTTCATGACGAATCTGTCCTTTCCGGATAATCTGTATCCTGTTTATTTTAGTTGTGTTTTCTGTCTGTTCATCCGTGCGATCCAATGGAGCAGGATCATACCGAATGCCACAGAAACAAATGTCAGACCTACAATGTATGCAAATCCTGTCCAATACGATACATCCGGGAAGATATAACGGACAGTTGCCCGCGCCGGGCTCTGGCAAAGATAGATAAACAAGCTCATCTCTCCCAGGAATTTACTTACTTTATTATCAAAAACACCTGATATTGCCGACTGCTTACTGGCAGTGATCGATATCGCAAACAACAGCAAAATGTTATTATAAAATACACAGGTCTTTCCACCTTCATGCATCATAAAGATCGCAAGCAGATACAGCAGAAGCTCTGCGATTCCGAGAAGCCGTTTTACTGACGGACGAAATTCTTTCTTCTTCAGATATTCTGCAAACATATATACCAGACATCCTATATTCAAGCCTACAAAGGCACGCAAGATGCCATGCGTGATAACACCTTCAAACTTCGTAAAGCCATTATATCCGACAGTATTATAAAAATATCCTGATATCAAAAGCGCGGTAACAGGAGCAATGATCAGTGTATAAGTGTCCTTATACTTTCGTAATAATGGATAGATCACCAGCATGGCGATAAGCATAGCCGAAATATACCAAGTGATCATCACAACCTGAGTTCCCTGCACGCCTGACATGGACAGCAGTAAAAAGTTCGGAATCATCTTCACAATCGCAATAAATAATCCGATAATTCCTTCCTTTAGATATACATATCGACCAACTTCCACAAACCATACACAAAGCCCCAGTGCATAGCAATACAAATATGCCGGTAAGATCCGTCGGATCTTATGAAGGGCAAAGCCGAATGTCTCTTTTCCGAGAGAAATACCTGTATGCCGTTCTTCTGCTTTTGCAGCTGACACACACATGAAATATCCGGATACGATAAAGAACATCTCAACCGCATATCGTCCCCATTCCAACAGATATCCATGCTTGCCGCCATATACCTCACCTACATGGAATACAAGTATCACCAGGCAAAACACAAATTTCCAGAAGTCGAGGGCTCCATTGTATTTTTTATTCATTTCTATTTCTCGCTTTTCTTCTTATACTGGCTCATTCTTGTATCAATCTTATTCGTGATGCCAAGTCCGAAAGCCTGTTCATTTTCTTTATACTGTAACAACGCACGGAACATATATACATCTTCCGGTGTCGTAACCTTGATATTTCCTCTGTTGCCTTCAACAATATGTGCCACAATATTCTGACTTCTGATAATGGTACATGCATCAACCATTCCTTCATATCCGGTTGGAGTTGCACGGACAACATCATGAGCGGCAATGATATCCTTCAGGTAGAAGGACTGCGGTGCCTGTGCTGAATATGTGTCTTTTCTAGGTGGTACCGAATCGATCTCGACACCATTCTCACTGATCATGATCGTCTCATAGCAGGCAGTCGATGTGATCGCATTACCGTACTTTTTAACACTCTCTATATTGTTGGAAATAACATCATATGAAACATATGGGCGAACACCATCATGGATCAGAACAATAGAATCCTCCGGGCATTCAGACTCTGCCATTTTAAGTGCATTGTAAATAGAATCCTGAGAAGTTGCTCCACCGGCCAGTACATGTTTTACCTTCGTCAGATGATACTCTTCTGCCAGATCTTCTACATAAGGAATATAATCCTCGAGAACCGAGATGTAGATCGCATCGATCTGATCATGATACTGGAATAACTGTAATGTATGAACCAGGATCGGTTTTCCGTTGATCTCAAGGAACTGCTTTGGAATTCCCGCTCCCATTCTTACTCCACTGCCGCCTGCAAAAATAATTGCTATATTCATCTACTGTTTCTCCTTTTTTCTGTTTATTTTAAATTTTTCACTTCTTTGCCGCAATTGTGCGATACAGAATGCTATATAGACTTTCCCCATTCTGCATAGATATATTAATTTTATAACGAAATCAAGAAAAATTCAACTTATATTTGACTTGATGCATTGTGTGTTATTTGTTTTATCGTTTTCAATATTCTCTCCGTTGCCTTACCATCACACATCGACATATGATAAGCAAAGCACTTTTCGATCTCTGCAGGATCCCGCTCGGACAGTTCATACTCGATTGCCGCAGGAAGCCCCGCTCCATCCGTAACCACCTTACACGGGAAGGAATCATATGGAACATAGAAGCCTCTGGCATGGTCAAACGAATCAAAGTCCGGTGCAAAAAATAAAAACGGCTTCTTATATGCCATATAGTCAAATAATATCGAAGAATAATCTGTGATGAGCAGATCTGCAACCGCAAATATTTTCTCGGACGGCAGATCGCAATTCGACTTCATTCCCTTTTCTTCCAGATGTGGATGCAACTTGATCACCCAGTAATAACGATCTTCTGTTTCTTTCATAACTCTCTGTATCTCTTCCATTCCACAGAGTGTCGGCATAGCCGCATTTCCCCGAAATGTAGGAGCCCAGAGAATTACTTTTTTCCCTTTTGCTTCCGGATATTTCCGATAAAATTCCTCATGGTTTGCCTGATTCCATGCATCATCATAATAATAGTCCGACCGACTGATCCCGGTCGCCTGTACAACTCCCGAAGCAAGCCGCATTGTCTTTGTAAACACCGGTACACAACACGGTGCGCTGACTGTCAGCAGATCATAGTTTTTGTAAACCGAATCGCCTTTATACATCTTCGGAATATCTTCCGTCGTGTCATATCCGCTTTTCTTAAGCAGCCCGCCGGAATGCCAGAGCTGTACCACCTTTGTCTCCGGCCGTTTCTCACAGGCCGATACAGGAAGAAAATTATCACAGATAAATACATATTCTGTGACAGCATACCGCTTCATAAACTGCCTCAGCCACTTTAACAGACTGCCATATCCCATCTTTCCAAAATCGGTGACCCAAGTTTCGTTCTTATACTCCGGATCCCATTGCAGTGTTTCATACATTTTTTTCATAGAAAAAGGCAGTTCCTCATGATGTGCATCGGCGAAGATCACCAGCCCCTTTTCAACCGGCTTTCCGGCATACCGTTTATAGAGCAGCGGCAGATAAATCTGCTGCATCGCCATTTTCAATACCTGTTTTATATAAAATACCATCTTCATATAATTACAAATAAACCTTTCGAACATTATCGAAAACCGGCGGCATCCGCGTTTTCATGCGTATGCCGCCGGCTTATCATCATTTTCTATCTAAATTATTAACCATTAATTCTGGAAAGAAGCTCCTTACCAAGTTCCTCATTACCAGGCTTACCAAGTAATGCGAACATGTTCTTCTTATAGCTTTCTACACCTGGCTGGTTAAATGGATTTACTCCAAGAGTGTATCCGCTGATACCACATGCAAACTCAAATGTGTAGAACAGCTCACCTAATGTGAACTCATCGATCTTGTCAATATTGATCTGGATGATTGGAATTCCGCCATCAACATGTGCAAGAATTGTTCCGTTCATAGCACTCTTATTTGCAAAATCTACTGTCTTGCCTGCAAGGTAGTTCAGACCATCAAGATCACAATCCTCTTCTTCCATTACGATCTCACATGTTGGATGTAACACATTGATTACTGTCTCGAAATGGTTCTGTGAACCCTGCTGGATAAACTGTCCTAATGAATGAAGGTCTGTTGTAAAGTCAGTTGCTGTCGGGAATAATCCCTTACCGTCTTTTCCTTCGCTCTCGCCGTATAACTGCTTCCACCATTCTGCTACGAAATGTAATGCCGGCTCAAAGTTGGCAAGGATCTCGATGGACTTGCCCTTTCTGTACAGGATATTACGAACTGCTGCATACTTCATAGCATCGCTATCGTCAAAGTTCTCTGCAAGGCAGTCTTTTCTTGCTGATGCAGCACCTTCCATGAGCTTATCAATATCTGCACCGCTTACTGCGATCGGAAGAAGACCTACTGCTGTCAGAACTGAGAAACGTCCACCTACATCATCAGGTACCACGAATGTCTCATATCCTTCTTCTGTAGCAAGTGTCTTCAATGCTCCCTTTGCCTTATCTGTTGTAGCATAGATTCTCTTAGCTGCTTCTTCTTTACCATATTTCTCAATTAATTTCTTCTTGAAAATTCTGGATGCAATACCAGGCTCTGTAGTTGTACCTGACTTGGAAATGATGTTGATAGAGAAATCTCTGTCTCCAATCACCTGTAACAGGTGTGCCATATAGGTACTGCTGATATTACTTCCTGCATAATAGATCTCAGGGGTTTTACGAATCTCTTTATCTACTGAATTATAAAAGCTGTGTCTTAAAGCTTCGATCGCTGCTCTTGCGCCAAGGTAAGAACCGCCGATACCGATAACTACCAGAACATCTGAATCTGACTGGATCTTAGCAGCCGCTTTCTTGATTCTTGCGAACTCTTCCTTATCATAATCAACCGGAAGATCGATCCATCCAAGGAAATCATTTCCTTCACCGGTCTTGTTTACAAGTGTTGATTTTGCTGCAACAACTTCTTCCTTAATAGCTGCGATATCCTCAGCGGAAGCCATACCAGCAACATTCTTAAAATCGAAACTTACTGTCTTTGCCATTTTATTATCTCTCCTTGCTTATATGATTTTTCAAAGCTATGGATAATTGTAGCAAAAGGAAACCCCATAATCAACTATTTTTCGAACATTTCATCAAGTGATACAAATCTGTAACCAAGTTCTGTTAAATTTGACAACACCGTATCTAACGCCTGCGCATTTGACTCCGACACATTATGCATGAGCGGAATTGCGCCATTATGATAATATTTATCAAAATGCTCGATCACATAATCTTTCCCCGGCTGATTATTTACATCATAATCCAAATATGCCATGCTCCAGAAAATGGTCTTATACCCCATATCCTTTGCCAGTTGGAGCACCCTTTCACTGTACTCACCGCTCGGCGGTCTGAAATATGGATCCATCCGGTAACCCGTGGCCTCTTTCATATAATCAGCACAGGTCTGCAATTCTTCCTTCTGTTTTTCCACACTGATACCGGGCATGGAAGGATGGGTAACTGTATGGTTGCCAACCTGGTGGCCCTCCTCTTTCATTCTTTTTACCAGCTCCACATTATCCCTGATATACGTCTGTGTGACGAAAAAACAAGCTTTTGCATTATGCTTCTTTAACGTGTCCAGCATCTGTTCTGTATATCCGTTCTCATAACCGCAGTCAAAGGTCAGATATATAACCTTGTCATCTCCGGCATCCTGATCCACATAATATGCATCATACTGTTCGATCGAAAAACTGTGATCGCAGTCACTGATCCCATGATTTTTATCCCGTACAATGTACCATGAAAACTTCTTATTACTGACTGCATCATAATCACGAAGCAGCGTCATATCCTCCGTCGCCGCTTCTGTCCGGTCTTCTACACTTCCATTATCATTTCCCCCTTTTCGTCCGTCCGGACTGCCATTTTGTCCACCGGAACCATCAGCCGTCCGATTTCCCTCATTCTGCATCTGACAGTCTCCCGGTGTTGCCACATTTCCGTTTTTCCTCGTTTTGCTCTTCGCCATTCCGGCACAGCCTGTCAGAAACAGACACATCATAATTCCCGAAACTACATACAGTTTTTTGACTGTAACCACTTCCAATTGTTATTTTGGATATAATATATGCTGTTTCTTCCGCTGTTTATACCTATACCTGTCAGGTTGTACTGATTCCCTGCAGCAGCTTGTCAAATAATGCATCACACGCCGCGATCTGTTCCTCCGTTATCTCCCGGTCATCTTCCTTTGCGGTCTGTTTCAGAGGCTGCTGCCCTTCGGCTGCCGGCTGCCGCCGGCTTTTCTCTGATCTGCGGTGTTCTGCCCGCATCGCTTTTTTCGATTTTGCCGTGATTCTTTCCCGTGTCGAATCCATTTCCTGCATTTTCATTCCGGATGTACCAAGCTTCTTTTCCGGTGCATCCTTCTGTCCGTCGCCGGCCAACCGTCCATCTTTATTTTCCGGCTCTGTCTCTGCAACTGCCTGCAGGTCCTTCTTTTTAATATCAGTCTCCCGACTCTTTCTACGTTCTGCCTCAGCCTTTTTCTCGTTCCGTCTGTCCTTCTGTTCTCCCATCTGTGCCAGTGCCGCATCAATATCGATCACATTTGGCTCTATAATAGCCGCTGCCGTCTGTTTCAGACCACTCCGGCTTCTGTCATCTGCTTTCTGTTTACTGCTCTCCATCTGTTTTTCCTGCTCCCGTTTCAGACGATTTGCCAAACTGTTGTTCATATAGCTGACGAGTTCCGCCGATAACATCTCACATTTCCGCCGGGTATTGAATATGTTGTAGACCATCTGCATAACTCCACAGGCAACAATACCCCACATACCGATCTGCACACTTGCAAATACAGAACTGCCTGTCCGATATTCCCACCAGGTTCCGATCAGACCTGTTCCGGCAGCAAGGATCATCATGTTACTGCAGAAGCTGTTCCAGGAGCTGACATAGCTCTTGCCCAGCTTCAGTTTATATATGTATTTCTCGACAAACGATCTCGTATCCCGGATACCCACATCAAGATACGATAATTCCTCGTACCTTTTTCGTATCTCCACCAGTGCTTTCTTTTTTGTACTTTTCATACTTCCTGCTCCTCTGACCAGCCCTTTCAAAAATCCATCCATTATCAGCTTTGCTACAATTCCACATATTCCCGTCGCTGCGATCACATACAAAAAAATACTCTGTTCCAAAATAGTTCCAAACATAACCATTTCCCCTTTTCAAATAATTTTTCATGTTTTCAGTTCCGATACCCCGCTCCGGATTCAGGGTGGTTTCATTATAGTTTCGGTATTTTTGATTTTTCAAGTGAAATCACACGACAAATGTTTACCTTTATTTTCATTTTTGGTATACTGATTTAGATTTGAACTCATTTAAGAATGTGTATGGTTATTTTGGACTATAATAGAAAAGAGGTAGATTAAAATGGATTATAAAACAAAAGGAACCTGTTCCACTAACATTCATTTTGAAGTGGAAGATGGTAAAGTTAAAAATGTTTCTTTCACAGGCGGCTGCAATGGTAACCTGAAGGGTATCAGCGCCCTAGTTGAGGGAATGAAGGTGGAAGATGTCATTGATAAACTGGAAGGAACAACATGCAGCTTCAAGCCAACATCCTGTCCGGATCAATTGGCAAAGGCGCTTAAGAATTATCTTCAGGGGGCATAATATATGAAACGAATCATCCTTACCGGCGGTGGAACTGCCGGTCATGTTACACCAAATATAGCATTGATACCGGAATTACGGAAGCTTGGATATGATATCCATTATATCGGTTCTTATAACGGAATGGAACGCAAGCTGATCGAGGATCTGAACATTCCTTATCATGGGATCTCCTCCGGCAAGCTCAGACGTTATTTTGACCTTAAGAACTTTACAGATCCGTTCCGGGTTATAAAAGGTATGGGTGAAGCCAAGAAGTTAATGAAGGAACTGAAGCCGGATGTCGTATTCTCAAAGGGCGGCTTTGTAACCGTTCCTGTCGTATTCGCAGCCAAATCCTGCAACATCCCTGTCATCATCCACGAATCTGATATGACACCGGGTCTTGCAAATAAGCTGGAGCTTCCAAAGGCCTCCCGTGTGTGTTGCAACTTCCCGGAGACAAAGGATATGTTCCCGGAAGGTAAAGCAGTCGTGACCGGAACCCCGATCCGTAAAGAGCTTTTCAATGGAAATGCAGTTGATGCGATCAACTTCTGCGGTTTTACAGACAACAAGCCTGTGATCCTGATCGTCGGCGGCAGTTCGGGAAGTGCCGTGATAAATAAAGCGATCCGTGAAAATATCGATAAACTGCTGGAGCGTTTTAACGTGATCCATCTCTGCGGTAAGGGCAATCTGGATCATTCACTTGATAACAAGTCCGGTTATGTTCAGTATGAATATATAAAGAAAGAACTAAGCAGTATGCTTGCTCTTGCTGATCTTGTGATCTCCCGTGCCGGTGCAAATGCGATCTGTGAATTGCTTGCTCTTCGCAAACCGAATATCCTGATCCCGTTATCTGCTGCTGCCAGCCGCGGCGACCAGATCTTAAATGCAGAATCCTTCAAAAAGAGCGGTTACAGTTATGTGATCAAAGAAGAGGAATTATCCTCCGAGACATTATTTGCTGCGATCGATGATGTCTATAATAATAAACAGACTTACATCGAGACAATGGAAAAGAGCAATCTTACAGATTCCACGTCTATTATAATCGGCATGATCGAGGAACTGGTGAATAACAAATAAATACAGCAACAGGTATAACGCGCATAAAAGAAACAGGCACATATCATTTCGATATATGCCTGTTTCTTTTATATGGTATATATTATAATTACTTCGCTGCATTTGCGATCTTCTCATAGGCAGCTTCTTTTGCCTGATCGGTCGAAAGAATATCATCCTTGATCGTTATCACGATATCAACCTGAGAATTATTTCTTACTGTAAATTCAACCTTCATAGGCTGATCTGTATACATCTGATCCATGCCTGCTGTAGTAAGATCCATTGTAGCCTTAGATCCGTAGTATGTAACTTTCCAGTCACCGCTTGCTTCTTCTTCATAATACCAAGCACTGCTCTTACACAGATTTTCAAGACCATCACCAAAAGTCTTATCAAATCCCGGAATCTTTGTCTTCTTGATCTTATCTACCTGAGCTTTCGCCGTATCATCTGTACGATACTGAATATTTCCCTTTACAAACATCTTTGATGTCTGCGGCAGAACAGCATAAACTCCAAAGCACAATCCGATTACTATAAGAATAGCAACTAACACTTTTACAAAAGTCTTCATATCAACACTCCCATTTCCTTTATTATTAAATACTTAGAACAGTTCTTTTTCCAACTGAAATATAAATTCTTCCAAGAGCTGCATACGCTTATTATATTCCACTCTGCCGGCATCTGTCTTGCATCTTCTGATCTTTGGTTTATTAATTCTGTAAAAGTTCTTTATTCTGTAATATGCGCGCTTATAGCTTGCATCGTCCTCCAGCGCAGTTGCCATGGAATCCCATAGTACACTGACTGCTCCCACTTCATCTAACAGATCTGCATCCATAACGATCCTACATTCCAAAGAAAGATCTGCATCTGTATCCTTCTCCTCGTGAATCATTATAATCTCCCCGATCTTTGCGATCTTTTCAGGATCTACTCCTATGCTGTCCAGATATTCAACAGCTATCTCTGCACCAACTTCTCCATGTGGTCTGTTCTCATCCCAGCCAATGTCATGTAAAAGTGCTGCAAGTACGATAATATCAAGATCGCCCCCTAACTTGGACTGTAACTTAATTGCCCATCTGTATACACGCATCGTGTGTTCATATCTACTTCTAAACTCATAATTTGGCGGTCTGCCATTCTTCGCAGTCTGCGTTTTGACAAACTCAATTACATCAGCGTAATTCATCTCTGTTCGCCCCTTGATTTATACCTTTTTTTGTAACTTACGCTCTATTTGACGATTTAAAATCCTGCCAAACAGACTTTCTCCAAAACTTTCTCATAAAAAAAGAAAGTATCATTATCTATGATAGCATCTTTTGTATAGATTTGCTATGTTTTTTTGAAAATTTTATAAATATTTTTATCAAAAAAATCCATGCAGTTTTCTCTCGAAACGCCGCCATAAGCGTTACCTTAGCAGTTAACTCAGCCCAGGCACCCTCGCGGCACACAGGAGATTCTCCTTAGTGCTGCTTCGTCTCCGACCTGACACGGTTCGAAGAGTCCTGTTGCGCAAGACCCAGACATCAACGCCACTTACTAAGGGCAGCCCTACAGTGGACATCCCTCAAGAAAACTATCACCCCTGCTATAGCGGATTGCAGGTTCAGGGCACCGCTACTTCCCCGGTTGCATGGAAACTTTATAACATATTCAATTGCACGCCACATTTTTGGCGCATATTTGATTATAAATGACGATCGCACATACGTCAACCTGTTTCTTTGGCAGCGTTTTTGGTGGATTCGGTATTTGGGCTGCAGGCTGTGGCAGAGGCTGTTGATCCTCGCAACGTCCCTGTTCATCACACACGCCTGATCCGCTCATGCTCCTGTGCTAACTCGCCCTTCGGGCTCAGACAAGCACCCGCATGAGCTGGCAGCGCGTTCTTCACGTCGGTCCTTTTGCGAATGTCCAAACAGCCTCTGCCACAGCCTGCAGCCCAAATACCGCCCTAACAACACTGAAAAAAACAGATCAGGCAGGTATGATGAACAGAAACATTGCTGGACAACATATATAAATTGGCAAGTCATGAAATCCGGCTATCGATAAAGCAAGATGCATGTTTAACAGCCGGATTCTGTGACCTGCTGATTGGTATATGGTGTCATTTGCATATGTTTCGTTACGAAGAACACACTGCCAGCGAATGCGGGTGCTTGTCTGAGCCCGAAGGGCGAGTTAGCACTGGAGCATGAGCGGATCAGGCGTGTGTGATGAGTAGAAACATTGCTGGACAACATATATAAATTGGCAGGTCATGAAATCCGTCTATGTTGAACATGCAATCTTCAAAAATTCTACCGCTGACGGCTTCCTACGACCACGCCTTTGCGGAGGTCTGCAAAAAAGTCCTTCATCAGGCTGCTGCACTCCTCCTGACAGATACCATATACTGTTTCTACCTGATGATTAAATGCCGACATATCGAACATATTAAGGATCGAACCGGCGCATCCGGCTTTCTTATTCATACACCCGATCACAACCTTCGGGATCCTTGCCTGTACGATGGCTCCGGCACACATCTGACACGGTTCTAATGTCACATACATCGTACAATCCTCCAACCGCCAGTCACCGAGTTTCTTTGATGCCTGCTCGATCGCCAGCAGTTCTGCATGCGCCAGTGTTGTCTTCTTCAGATTTCTCTTGTTATACCCCCGTGCGATCACCTTATTATCCTTTACGATCACACAACCGATCGGAACATCTCCCTGAACATAAGCTTTCTGCGCCAGCTTAATTGCCTTTTTCATATAAATCTCATACATCTTCCTGTCTTCACCCGACATCTCAGGTTCTGTCCCTTGCCGATCTACGTATGTATCTTTTACTTCATCTTCCCTGTTCCGTATATTCTGATCATCTTCTATCCCCTGTCCTATTACATTTTCTTCTGTATTCTGTTCCATTTTCTTCTCCATGCCGGCATCCTCCGTCATTCAACCTGCGCTCTTCACCATGCCGGCTTTTTCTATCATTCAATAAACATTATTTTATGCCACAGCTCTTTTTTTATTTCAGATCCACCACCCAGTAGCCAAAGCTTCCTGTCTTGATCCTTGTCTCCTTCACCGGAATAAAACGATCAAATCCAAAGATTCCTGCGAGATACTTCTCTTTGGATGAATACTCTCCCGGCACTCCCAATATGTATCCGTTCGTATCTTCTTCATCAAACAGCACCCTGCCGAGCATCAGATATTTATAACTGTAAAATCCATGTGTCAGGAAGCTATTCACCCCCAACCGCCAGTTATCCATGTTCAGCAGTCCGATATCGTTCGGATTGATCTTTACACACTCGATCACTCCGTTTTCTCCATCCGGACAATTCGGCAGGAGCGGAAGCTTTTCCCGGTTCGCCATCAGTTCTGCCGCTCTTCCGTCTTCTTTCATTGTTTCTAAAACCTCGGCTGCCGTTACCCGTTTCTCCGTTTCTTCATCGGCCCGGGAAAATATCTTTTCATCCGGAGACTCCTCCGATTCCGGCAAAACGGTTTCCGAGTTGTCTGTATCTGTATGTGCCGTTTCTTTCACCTCTGAAGCCATTGTCTCCGTCTCAGATTCGCTGTCCATGTTTTCTGATTCCGCCATCGTCTCGGACACGATTCTTCTCCGATCATACTCTGTTACTGCAATTCCGCGGGCAGCTTCTTCCTCCCGTCTGGCAAATGCCTGACTGTAGTCCACAGTATTATCTGTCCATGAAGAACAGAAAATATCACTTTCTTCTTCGCCCATCCGCCTTATGATAATGCCGCTCCACGCTGTGATCGGCCGTCCGGTCTGATTGACATTATTCCAGTCAAAGGTAAAGCAGCCTTCTCCCCTGCCGGATTTCATGTTCAATTTCCCAAGATACAGAACAGCCGGAATCATACCGTCCGGCACTGCCTCCGGATATTCCTCCGGGTCCGCAAGCGTCTCACGATACAGATAAACCGAATATAAGCCCTCTTTCTTTACCTGATCCTTAAGATTCACCTGCATTTTACCTTTCTCATTCTGCTTCTGCACCTTTGCAAATCCAACATTTTCACATTTATCATAATTGTGATATCTGAAAATATATGATATAAATCTGTTCCAGTAAACCATAGATACCTCCGCCTCTTTTTTCTATCTGACATTTTTCATCTGACAGGAAATCATGTCTGCTTCCGCTATTATCCCTGAAAGACAAGCCTTACTTGTATCTATGCATTTTTTCTGTAACTTATTCCTTTATTCTTCGGAAATAGTATCACTTAACTTTGCAAATTCTGCCAGCGTTAAACTTTCTCCCCGAACATTTGCGGCAAGTCCCATTTTTTCCAGAGCTTTCTCCACCTGTGCTTTTGAATATGGAAGCTCGGGGCTGTTTGCGATTCCGTTCTGTAACGTCTTTCTTCTCTGGTTAAAGGATGCCCGGATCAGCTTGAACATCAGGCTCTCATCCTTTACCATCACCGGCGGCTCCTCATATCTGGTCAATCGGATCACCGCAGATCCTACACCCGGTCTCGGGATAAAGCAGTTTGGCGGTACATTTGCTGCAATATATGGTTTTGCATAATACTGAACCGCAAGTGACAACGCACCGTAATCTTTCGATCCCGGTCCTACCTGCATCCGGTCTGCTACTTCCTTTTGTACCATGACCGTAATTGACTGTAATGGTACATGGCTTTCAAATAAGCCCATAATGATCGGAGTTGTAATATAATACGGCAGATTGGCAACGACCTTGATCGGTTTACCATCGTTTTCTTCCTCAACCAGTCGGTTGATATCTAACTTCAATATATCTTCATTAATAATCGTTACATTATCATATTCCGCCAAAGTCTCCCCAAGGATCGGGATCAGATTTTTATCGATCTCAACCGCGATCACCTTTCCGGCCGACTCTGCCAGATACTGTGTCATCGTTCCGATTCCCGGTCCGATCTCCAGTACCAGATCATCCTTCGTGATCTCCGCTGCATTTATGATCTTTGTGATCACATGGTCATCGATCAGAAAATTCTGACCGAACTTCTTCTGAAATGCAAACTCATATTTCTTTATTGTCTGTATCGTAACCTGCGGGTTACTTAATTTCTCCATGCTCTGTCCTCCATCTATGCATTCTTACGCTTTCATCTTATCACGCAATCATTCTTCCTACGCCTCTGCCTGCATATTTTCTTCCATTCTGTACAGCTTCAGACTGTTTCTGAATGTCACGTCATACACTTCTTCTTCCGTAACTCCCTTTAATGCTGCGATCTCTTTTGCCACATAAGGAATATTAAGGGCAGAGTTCCGTTTTCCACGGAATGGTACGGGTGACAGATACGGCGAATCCGTTTCTAATACGATGCTGGTAAGCGGAATGGCTTCCACCACCTCTTTCAGCTTACGTCCATTGTTAAATGTCACTACACCGCCAACGCCGATATAATATCCCATCTTAATATATTCTCTTGCAATCTCTGTACTGTATGAAAAACAGTGAATGACGCCACCGCAAAGTCTTCCCTGCATCTCTTTCATGATATCCATGGTATCCTTTGCCGCATCCCTGCTGTGGATCACAACCGGAAGCTTCAGTTCTTCTGCCAGCTCCAACTGCTTTCGAAACCAGTGGATCTGCACCTCTTTTGGCACATCCTCATGGAAATAATCCAGCCCGATCTCTCCGATCGCCTTTACCTTCTCATCTGCTGCCATCTGCCGATACATCTCGATCGCCGCATCTGACAGCTCCGGTGCATCATCCGGGTGCGTTCCGATCGCCGCATAGATAAAATCATATCGGTGTGCAAGCTCAACGGATGCCTTTGAGGTCACTATATTAGCCCCTATATTCATTACATATCGGATATCCTGTCTCTGAAATTCCTCTAATAACCGCTCTCTGTCTGTATCAAACTGTTCATCATCATAGTGTCCGTGTGTCTCAAATATCATCTTCATATTCCTCGGTCATTTATTTTCTTAGACTGCTCCAGTCTGTATGCTTCGCTGCATCCCATTCTTCTTTCCGGCTCTCATACTGCTCATTGAACCAGTCTACTGCCGCAAGCTTTCCATCCTCCGAAAACGGAAATTCCTTTGTCAGCTTCTTTTCATCATCCGTATTCTCGTAACTGAACGGCTCCGGCCAGACCGTTGCCATCAGAGTTCCGGCATTCTGTACTTCTTTAGGTTTAAAAAATACATTTTCAAGCGGATTTCTGGCAAGGCGGAACCGCATGCCCTGATAACTTCCCTTAAATGCCTTTCCATACAAATAATAATTAATATGATAAAATGTTGTTTCTTCAATCTTTGGTGTGTCACCCATATCTCTCATCTGCCTTTCATCTGCCGGCACATTTTTCTTCATTCTTTTAAGTATACACTACTAAGATCAGCATATGCAACCAACTGTTGTCATTCTTTACGCCAATCGGCTTCCTTTATGCCGCACAATTCATCTTTTTCTTGCCAGTCAATCCCCATACAAAAAGACCCTTATCCACATCGGTTCTTGTATATCTGCTTCCGCTCCTGTGAACAAAGGTCTTTTCTATGAAAATCTATATTCTGTTTATGCTTCGTCTTTTACCATAAAAATAACTCCGGCTACCTTTGGTCCTGCATTGGAAGCAACCGCTGCTCCGATCTGGAAGAAATCGTCCGGCGCATAACCAACCTTTTCTGTCATCTTGGCAGCCAGTTCATCCCTGCATACATCATCGCATCCATATACGATCTGATATGGCGAACCCGGAAGCATCTCTGCTGCTGAGACATCTGCCATCTTTGCCAGTAATTTCTTCTCGCCGCGGCATTTGAATGCTGTAACGATCTCATTTGCCCATATCTTCATGATCGGTTTTACGCCAAGTGCATCACCGACCAGTGCTGCGGCACTCGGAATACGTCCTGATTTTGCTGCATATTTCAATCCATAAATACCGAAGTAGATCCGTCGTTTCGGAAGAATGTCTGACAGATAAGCAGTGATCTCATCCACTGTTTTTCCTTCTTCTGCCATCTTTGCTGCCTGCACAACCGGATATCCATACTGACCGCTGTATCCAACACCATCAAAGATCCGGATCGTTCCTTTTCCTGCATACTCCGGATGCTCCTCAAAGAATTCATTCTTTGCCATGACTGCATTATCATGGGTAGCAGAACCTTTTTTATTGATGCTGACAAATATAATTTCTGTATATCCTGCATCAAACTGCTCCTTATACAGCTCGTCGAACTGGAATGCTGTGATCTGCGCCGTCTTTGGCAGTTCGTTTGGATTTTCCTCCATTATCTTATAAAAACCGGCATTGTCAAAATCGACTCTGCTCATATAAGATTTGTCACCGACCGTTACCGGAAACGGAAGGATTAATATATTATATTTCTGTTCCTCAGCAGTTGAAATATCACTGGCTGAATCTGTTATGATCCTGATCTTGCTCATAGGTAAAACCTCATCTTTCTATTTGTAAACCGGCACTTCAAAACTCTTATACACTCTACTAATTCCAAGTTTCAAAAATGCCTGTATCCCTTAACTTTTTATAATATAGATGATTCGAACAGCAAATGTCAATCGTAGTTTCTATATAGAAAAGCCATGGTTTTCGGGGCTTTGTAACATGGTTTGAAAGACTAGATATTTTATTTTACTTTTTGAGGAAGACTCCCTATCCGGCAGTAAATTGTGTTACAATGAAATCCATAAACAAACTTGAAAAGCAATGTATATGAGCTTCGCATATGCAATATATTTGAAAATTGCGCATATACAGACAGGGGATTCTTTCATCATTACATAAGGGGATAAAAGCATGCTTACTTTAAAGGCAAAAGATTCGGAGTCATCCGAAAATGAACCAATAATAGAAACTGACATTTTTCAATCAGATGCAGACCCATCTGATTCGCCGTATTCACAGGAATATTTTGATCTGATGGATATGATCGATAATACAGGCAAGCAGATCGAATATTATAAAATGGTATATACTGCTGAGATCGATGGTCTGGCAAAAAGGCGGCACAGCCTGAAAACACATTTTCTTTATAATGTCGTATTTCTGATCTGCCTGATAATATTTGACTCTCTTTTTTCTAATATTATGTTAAGTGGTGGCGGAGTTGTCATGCAGACGTATGAAGGCTGGATCGCCGTAGGTGCATTAATTCTCGGCACGATCTATATGATCTGCCGTGTGATCCGAGCCTATATCATCTATCAGATCAATGTCCGTGCCGGCTTCATGACTGATTATCTGCAAAAGCATGACATCCACACCATGATTGAAGAAGAAGCTTATTGCAGGAAGATCCTTCAACAGATGCTTGGCTACGAGACGACTCTGGCTCATATTACAAAAGCTGTCCCTAAAACAACAACAGAGATCAACGCTGCTATGAGCGAGATCTCTGCTATGAATTTTGATATTAAAGATTTTCATTATAACGCCGGTCGGACGATAAAATAATATATATTTTCTGATCTGACCATTCCTGCATCAATGTCTACTGTTTAGCAGCTTCTGTTTCAGGTCATATAACGGCTTTGACAGATCGACAAATACTTCCTGCGGATTTACCAGTCGTCTGGTCTCATCCCAGAGTGTGTTCAGTTCTTTCCGGCAATACTCCCGGATCTCCATCGTGGATGGATTCTGATATACGCACTGTCCCTTTAAGAATACCGGGACAAGCATCTCACGGATCTCATAAGAACCACCCGGAAGTGTCGAACGCTTCCATGTAGCCATCTGGTCAAATATCTCCAGATCTTCCGCTTCATTATATGTCTCATCGGAAAGTGCGATCAGATCCGCCTTGATCTTTCCGGTCTCTTTATTATACAGACGGAACACCGTCTTATTTCCGGGATTTGTGATCTTCGCCGGATTCTCTGATATCTTGATCTTGGCTGTGAATTCTTCATCCTCCGGCTTCTTGATCGCCGCAAGCTTATAAACACCGCCAAAAGATGGATTATCTGCCGACGTGATCAGGTTGGTTCCAACGCCCCATGACGTGATCGCTGCACCCTGATTCTTCAAACTGTTGATCAGATATTCATCCAGATCAGAGGATGCTGCAATGACTGCATCCGGATATCCCGCTGCATCCAACATTTTTCTGGCTTTCTTAGACAGATATGCAAGGTCACCGGAATCCAGACGGATTCCATATCTGGTCGGCATCTTTCCCTCTGCCTTCATCTCATCAAATACCCGGATCGCATTTGGCACACCGGATTTCAATGTGTCATATGTGTCAACCAACAATGTACATGCATCCGGATATAATTCCGCATATCTCTTAAATGCTGTATATTCATCCGGAAAGCTCATGATCCAGCTATGTGCATGTGTCCCAAGCACAGGCACGCCGAACTGCTTACCGCAGATTACATTTGAGGTTCCGACACAGCCACCGATAACTGCCGCCCTCGCACCGAAGGTTCCGGCATCCGGTCCCTGCGCACGGCGAAGTCCGAATTCCATGATACCATCCCCTTTTGCTGCATAGCAGACTCTGGATGCCTTTGTAGCGATCAGACTCTGATGGTTCACGATATTTAATAATGCAGTCTCAACCAACTGCGCTTCCATGATCGGTGCAACCACCTTCACAAGTGGCTCATACGGAAATACTACAGAACCTTCCGGGATCGCATAGATATCACCTGTGAAATGAAATCCTGCAAGGTAATTCAGAAATTCTTCATCAAACATATTCAGACTTCTTAAGTAATCAACGTCTTCATAGGAAAAGGACAGATTCTTGATATAGTCGATCACCTGTTCCAAACCACAAGCGATCGCATAGCCGCTTCCGGATGGATTTTTTCTGTAGAATGCATCAAATACAACGATGTCATCTGCTTTCTCACGGAAATATCCCTGCATCATCGTCAATTCATAGAAGTCTGTTAATAAGGTAAAATTTCTTTTTTCGTCCATATCTCTGTCCTCCTGCCTTTCTTTTTTCAGCAGTTTATAATCTCTACTATTCTATCATACATGATCGGCACATCGTTTTCTCACACATTACTGCCCATATAACATCTCATTTAACTCATGGTACAACCGGGAAAGCGGAAGTCCGACAACATTATCATAACTGCCCTTGATCCCTTTCACAAACAGACCACCCTGTGTCTGTATCCCATAGCTTCCTGCTTTGTCAAACGGATCTCCCGTCGCAAGATATCCGGTGATCTCCTCATGCGTCATCGGATAAAATGTAACCTCTGTATTTTCGTAAAATGTCTTTGTCCGGCATTTCTCTCCGTCATAATACATAATAGAAACACCTGTATATACATTATGTGTCTGTCCTGACAAACTATTCAACGTATTATATGCATCGTCATAATCAACCGGTTTTCCAAGGATCCTGCCATTTAATGCGACGACCGTATCGGAACCGATCACGATAAACGGCTGTGTCTCCGCCTCCGTACCGGCATGGTCTGCACATACCTTTTTATATACATTTTCTGCCTTTCTTCCGGCAAGTTCCATCACCATATCCTTTGGAAAACGGATATCGGTAGCTTCATCGCAGTCACTTGGCATAACCGTAAATGTATAACCGGCTCTTTCAAGCAGCTCTTTTCTTCTCGGTGAATTCGATGCAAGTATGATCGGAATCTGTGTAACCATGATGTTCTCCTTTGATTACTCCATCTCTTTTGCAAGCTTCATTGCTTTTTCAAATAACGGAAGTGCGCGTTCTACCATCTCCGTTGTGGTACAGTAAGCAAGTCTCATATGTCCCGGACACATAAAGCTGTCTCCCGGTACCAGGATCAGATCCAGCTTGCTGGCTGTCATACGACAGAATGCATTTGCATCCGCGATCGGAGTCTTTGGGAACATATAGAAGGTTCCGCCCGGTTCTACACACTCATATCCCATATTTGTAAGCTCTTTATATAAAATATTCTTATTCTTCTCATAGATTGACAGGTCAGCTGTCTTATCGATCACTTCTGCCACACCAAGCTGGATCATGGATGGCGGACAGTTATGTCCTGTAAATCTGGAGATCTGACCACACATCAGAACGATCAGCTTCGCATCCTTACATTTCGGATTTACCGCTACATATCCGATACGCTCACCCGGAAGGGAAAGTGACTTACTGAATGAATAACAGCAGATACTGTTGTCATAGAAGGATGAAATAAATGGTGAATCCGTTCCTTCAAATACGATCTCACGGTAAGGCTCATCAGAGATAATATAGATATCATGTCCATATTCCTTCTGCTTTTCTTCCAGAATTGCAGCCAGCTTCTTGATCGTCTCTGTTGAATATACGATACCGGATGGGTTATTCGGAGAGTTAATAAGAACTGCCTGTACATTTGGATTTAAAAGCTCCAGAAATGCATCAAAATTAATCTGGAAGGATGTAATATCCGCCGGCACGATCTTAAGCACCGCACCTGTTCCGTCAACATATGGAACATACTCAGGGAAATATGGAGCAAATGTGATCACCTCATCTCCCGGCTTTGTTACACAACGAATCGCATGTGCGATCGCACCTGCTGCACCGGAGGTCATGAAAATATCATCTGCTGTATATTCCATTCCAAATCTTCTGTTTAAAGAATCTGCAACCGCTTCTCTGACGGACATAATACCAAGTGTCGGGCTGTATCCGTGAAGTGTCAATGGATTTTCCTCTTTTAACATCCGTTCCAATGTCTCTGTAAACTCCGGACATACCGGAACAGAAGGATTACCGATCGTAAAGTTATATACATTTTCCTTTCCGATCTCTGCCGCACGTTTTGATGCATACTGCGCAAATTCTCTTATTATAGAACCTTTGGTTGTCATATCTGCATATTTTTCCGAAATCATACCTGTTATCCTCCGTCTGTTGTGAATTTAATAATGGAAGTATACCGCCGAAAAGGCAAAAAAACAAGTGGTAATAAATCGGGGAAAAGACTTATTACCACTTGCAAAAAATGAGGGGAGAGAGGATTCAAATAAATGAAAAACTCTTACAATACATAGTATATAAGGGATGTGTGTCTAAATTGTGTTTATTTTCTGATGTGTTTATAAACTAAAACTGACATTTTTGTTTAAGATAAAAGCCTATCGGCTCAGTGATTAGCGGTCGGCAAATGCAGTTGTGCAAGCACACTGCACTTGCCTCGTCGCTATAACAAAAAACAAGTGGTAACAAACCGGGGAAAGATTTATTACCACTTGCAAAAAATGAGGGGAGAGAGGATTCAAATAAATGAAAAACTCTTACAATACACAGTATATAAGGGAAGTGTGTCTAAACTGTGTTTATTTTCTGATGTATTTATGAAGATCATAAACAAAACTTTATAAAGCTAACACAACCTGTCTGCCCGCCTCTGTCGGTCTCCTTGGCTGGTATGGGTGACTGGCATGGGCAGTTGGTCTCCCCACTATAAATGGCTTGCTGCGATTTCTGTTCGTTGCACATGCCTGATTCGTAAATACTCCTGTGCTAACTCGCCTTCGGCTCAAACAAGCACCCGTATTTACTGGCAATGTGCATCTCACGACGAAATTCTCGCTGATGCCATATTATAGTGGGGAGACCAACTGCCCATGCCAGCCACCCATACCAGCCAAGGAGACCGACAGAGGCGGGCAGGCGGACTGCGACTTCCCCCAATTTCAGGCTTGTAAGAATAATTCGTTTTATGTATAATAAAACGTACGGTGTTTTTTTCCACACCGCCTTGATTTTTCAAGGAAAAATGGGGTTTTATGATGTTCGGGCAGACAGATATATCTGACCAGACCAAAAACGTCAATATAATAATAGGAAAAGAGGATAAGCATGTTAGAAAACAACCATGAAAAAAAGCCAAAGAAATACGCTGGTATTCTGGCACATCCGACTTCATTTCCAAGTCCTTACGGAATCGGTGATCTCGGAAAAGGTGCATACCGGTTTATAGACTTTCTGGCAAATTCGGGCTTGAATCTGTGGCAGGTGCTTCCACTTGGACATACCGGATTTGGTGATTCACCATATCAGCCATTCTCCGCATTTGCCGGTCAGCCGTTAATTATTGACCTTGATGCATTAAAAGAATACAAGCTTCTGTCAGAAGATGATTTTACCGATATGCCGGAATGGGATCCCATCCACATCGACTACGGAACCTTGATCACTTTTAAGACAAAGCTGTTAAAGCTCGCTTACGAACGTTTTACTGATCCTGACTATGAGGACGGATTGTCAACAGACGAGGAACAGATGGCAGCATTTGCTTCTTTCAAAAAGGATTCCTCCTGGCTCGCTGACTACTCCCTGTTTATGGCAGGTAAGGATTTCCATGAAGGAATGCCTTGGTATATGTGGGAGGATTCCCTGAAAGCACCTACCAAAAGACAGCGTACCACATGGGAAAAGAAGCTTGCAAATGAGATCGGTTACTATGATTTCATCCAGTTCTTATTCCATACACAGTGGATGGCGATCAAGGAATACGCAAATGAAAAGAACATCAGCATCATAGGTGATGCTCCGATCTTCCTTGCATGGGACAGTGCCGATGTATGGAGCCATCAGGAGCTTTTCATGCTGGACTCAAAGGGATACCCAACTGAAGTTGCCGGTGTACCACCTGATTATTTCTCAGAGACCGGACAGTTGTGGGGCAACCCACTGTATAACTGGCCAAAGCATACCGCTACCGGTTATGAATGGTGGATCGAGCGAATCAAATACCAGCTCACTCTGACAGATTTCTTAAGAATTGACCATTTCAGAGGATTTGACCGGTACTGGGCTGTACCTTATGGCGAAGAAACCGCCATCAACGGAGAATGGAAACCCGCTCCCGGTATCAACTTCTTCACACAGTTACAGGCAAATCTTGGCTATGACCTTCCGATCATCGCTGAGGATCTGGGTGAGATCGACGATTCTGTTATCGAATTGCGTGACAAATTCAATCTGCCTGGCATGAAGATCTTACAGTTTGCATTTGAGAATCCGGAAGAAAATGATTTCCTTCCGCATAATTATACAAGAAACTGTGTATGCTACACAGGAACACATGACAATGACACAACATTTGGCTGGTATCAGAAAGCATACGAAGCATCCAAGGACAAGCTTCGCCGCTATTTCAGCACAGATGCCAGTGATATCTGCTGGGTTATGATCCGTGCATGTTTCTCGTCTGTCGCAAATATGGCTGTTGTTCCTATGCAGGATGTTCTGAAATTAGATTCATGGGCTCGTCTGAATACTCCGGGTGTAGGGGAAGGCAACTGGGCTTGGCGCTTTGAGGATAAAGACATGGATACTAAATTAGAAGAACGTCTATTTGAGACAGCAAAACTCTACGGCAGATAGAACAGGAGGATATATTTGAGAACCATTATTACTGTACTGTTTGCAGTACTTGGAATCATATTTTGTTTTCCATATCATCTGTATCTGAAGCAGCTTGCAAAAAAGGATCAGGACAAAGCTTATATCAAGGCTCAGAAGCTGGTAAAAGGATTTTTCGGAGTAGTTATGTTCTTAACCGGATGTAAACGAACAATTATTGGCAAGGAAAATATTCCTACCGACCAACCGGTCATGTTCGTTGGTAATCATCGAAGCTATTTTGATATTTTATCCTGTCACAATGCAATCGATATGCCGCTTGGCTTCATGTCCAAGGACAATATCAAGGATATACCTCTGCTTTACAAATACATGGATGATATCGGATGCACATATCTGGATCGTACCGATCTGAAAAAGGGTCTGGAAACGATTTTGCAGACTGCTGATATCATCAAATCCGGTCACTCCATGATGATCTTCCCGGAGGGAACAAGAAATAAGGGCGACGAACTGCTGCCATTTAAAGACGGTGCATTCAAGATCGCTCAGAAAGCCGGATGTCTGATCATTCCGGTTGCTATCTGCGGAACAGACAAATGTATGGAAGCAAATAAACACAATTTTCTTCACAGCAGCAAGGTTGTGATCGAATTCTTAGAGCCGGTTGATATCCGTGGATTGAAGCCGAAGGAACGTAAAGAGGTTCTGGATGCAATCCCCGGTAAGATTCAGGCAGCCCGGTTAAAAAATCTGCCTATGACAGAAAAATAATATAATTGCAAATTGTATATATATTTGATTACTTTGACTTGCCAATACAGGGACATTTGAGTCCGCCGGTCCTTAGATGGCGCAGAAGCGGCATCTTAGTACCGCTGCAGGAGTAACTGAGATCTTAGCGAGGTATTTTCGAGCTTAGTTCGAAGTTATGCAGCGCAGAAACGAGCGGAAGCGTTCCCTGATTGGTAAGGTCAAAAGTAATCATAATATATACAATTTGCAATCACAGACAAATAATGAAATATAAGGAGGAACTTATTATGCCTTGGTGGGGATGGATGTTAATCGTCATCGCAATATTAGTTGTAATCTTAGTAGTACTTTACATAGTAGGAAACCGCCTGCAGAAAAAGCAGAGCGCACAGAAAGAAGCTATGCTTCAGGCTGCACAGCCTGTCACGATGCTGGTCATCGATAAAAAGATGCTGCCTATGAAAGATGCAAATCTTCCGAAACAGGTATTGGAATCAACTCCAAAGCGTTACCAGAAAGCCAAGCTTCCTATCGTTAAAGCCAAGATTGGCCCACAGATCATCAATCTGATCTGCGACGATGGAATCTTTGATGTTATGCCTGTCCGTGGCGAAGTTAAAGCTATGGTCAGCGGTATCTACATCACAAGCGTTAAGAATGTTCGTGGTAAGAAAGCACCGGAGCCTGCAAAGAAATCATTCAGCCAGAAGCTTCGTGCAAAACAGAAGAAATACGAGCAGACTTATGAGCAGGAAACTGCCAGCATGAAACTCAGCAAAGAAGAAAAAGCCGCAAGAAAAGCAAAGGCAAAGGAAGAGAAAGAAAGGGCAAAGAAGATCCAGTAATCATGATAAATACTCGTGTCGACCTCAGAAAATTAGTTATTACCTGTCTGGTTCCGGTTACCGCATTACTGATACATAATATTGTCTATCTTGCAGGCACCCGGATCTGTGATCTTACAGGCAGTCAGACTGATTCTGTCGGCAGTATCACATCATGTATTTCATATATTCTTTGTATCTGTATTTTCGGATATTTTTATCTGTCCGATCATTCAAAAACAAAGCACGCAGGAAAGAAAAATCCTTTCCTGCGTGCTTTTGTTATCTTTATTTTACTGCTGATCCTTGGTATCAGTCTTCAGCTCTTAACAACCTGTATTCTTCGTCTGATCGACACTTATAGGCCGGAGCTTCTAATCTCATACCATGAACGGGTACAGCGGTCATTTTCCATCAACAATGGAATCATCCGTATCTGTACAGTCACACTTCTCGCACCGATCGCAGAAGAATTCGCCTTCCGGGGAGTGGCACTGAAGCTGTCTGTCTCTGCATTTCACACGAAGCATGCCGCCCTCTGTGCAATCCTGTTCACAGCATTCTGTTTCGGCTGCTATCATGGAAATGTCGTTCAGTTCTGCTACAGCGTTCCGGCCGGAATCATTCTGGGCTGTCTTGCCGTATGGTCAGGCTCCCTGGTCCCAGGCATGATCCTTCATATAATCTTAAACGCTTCTTCCTATGTGATCGGAAGTATAGCGATCTCCCCCTCTATACTGTGGGGAATCATCGGAATCACCTGTATCCTGACTGCAATTTGCATGACTGCTATATATAATGTGTATAAATAAGGCGGTCTGACTGGCAGTAGGGCTGTATATTGACATTGGCGAAGATTCCGTAATGAAATGCACATTGTCAGTAAATACGGGTGCCTGTTTGAGTCCGAAGGACGAGTTGGCACAGGAGTATTTACGAATCAGACATGTGCATTGAATAGGAATCGCAGCAAGTCAATATAAAGCTAGTCCGCCAGATAGACCGCCTTATTTATTCTACGCTACAAAATATCGTGACAAATGATATACCAGAACCTTCTCATCCGGGTCTTCTTCATAACCGGACAATTTGATCATCTTCTTTAAAACGAACAGGTTGCAGTCACGGATTGCTTTCTGATATTCAAATGTCGGATAGTAGATCAGAAGTTCAATATCTCTCGGCTGTCTCCGTACCGATGCGATGATATTATCCAGTACCTTCCTGAAGGTTACGCCGGAAAATGGATTGAAGAAATAGAAATAATTGTCTTCATCTCCGATCTCATATGCCTCCGCTTCCACATTCAGGAACTGCATCCGTTCCTCCTGATCAAGGAATTTGCTCTGATAGCTTGCGGCATTTGTCAGAAGTCTGTCATAGACCCTGGCATTGTTCTCGATTCCAACCGTCCGGCAGTAATGTCTGGAATTACAGTAAAAAAGCACTCTGCCAAGTCCACAGCCAAAATCCACAAGCGTATCTTCAGGCTCCATGCTGATCTCATCGAACATCGTCACCAGATCATTATAATATGTAACCTCATAATTATTATCTTCTTCGTTCACCGGAAGACATACATCCATATCTCCAAATGCTGTCTCCGCGATCGTTTCAATCCCCAAAAAGCTATCGAAGGATTTCTCACTACCCATATATATTTATACCCCTTCGTAGTCCGCAGTCACATTCAGACTGCAATCCGTAATATAATCATTGTTAAAATCAATACAGTAACGAATATCGATCCGAATCCCCTTCTCGGACTGCTCCATATGATATTCCTCCGTACAGATATTCATACAGATCGGTCCGACCGGAGTTACATAATGCACTGAGCTGTTCTTCTCACGGTCAAATAACATAACCGTGTTCACACTGCCACGTTTCGTCAGCTGAAGCGCATGCTCATCGAATCGCAGAAGATTCTTCACCGGTTCTTCCACATCTTCAATGAATTCGTCATATTTGATATAGCGGTTTCCGTTTTTCTCAGAGTATGTTCCCCGCGTCTCAAGCTCCAGAACCTCCGGCTCATCATCCGCTCCGGCAACACTCTGTACACCCGTTACTTTTATCTTTATATCTCTCGTCGTCATAAATTATCTTTCAAATGCCATCTCAATTAAGGTATTTACAAGGGTCTTGATATCATATCCCTCTGCATCCCACAGCATCGGATACATACTGATCGATGTAAATCCCGGCAATGTATTTACTTCATTAAATATTACACGATTGGTGTCCTTCTCAAGGAAGAAATCCACACGGGCAAGTCCAAAGCCGTCAATCGCATTAAAGATACGGATTGCTTCTGCACGGATCTCGTCCTCAGCTTCTTCCGGTATATCCGCACCGATAATCGTCTTGGAATCTGCATTATTGTATTTTGCATCAAAATCATAGAAATCTGCGTCTGCGGCAGCAAGGATCTCGCCAACACCGGATGCCTTTGTATGATTGCCATATCCAAGTACACCACATTCCAGCTCTCTACCGATGATCGTCTCCTCAACAAGGATCTTGGAATCATGGTTGAGTGCCTCATGCAGACCAGCTTCTAACTCGGCTCTGTCATGTGCCTTTGTAACACCCTTTGATGAACCTGCGGATGATGGTTTTACAAATACCGGATAGTTTAACTCGCTCTCTACCCGATCCATCGCAACATCCAGATCATCAAAATCATCTTCTACTACAGGAACGAATTTTGCCTGTGTTACATTGATATGATCAGCAATGATCTTTGTATGGAATTTGTCCATTGCAGCAGCCGATGCAAATACACCGCAGCCCACATATGGAATGTCCGCCATCTCAAACAATCCCTGAATCGTACCGTCTTCTCCATATAAACCATGCAAAACAGGGAAAATAACATCTACAGGCTCCGCATAGATTCTGTCGCCATCTTTTATGATAATCTCTTTTGCAGAATCCGGTGAAATCACTGCACGAACCTGACTGTCGTACCAGCTTCCGTCAGCAATACTCTCAATGCTGTCAGCCTTCAGCCATTTGCCGTCCTTTGTGATTCCGATCAGTGTCATATCATATTTGTCCGTATCCACCGCTTTGGCAACTGTCTGAACTGAAATGCATGAAACTTCATGTTCCGATGATCTTCCTCCAAAAATAACTACCAGTTTTTTCTTAGTCATATTCCCTTGAGCTCCTTTGAAATATATAATCAAAATATCTCATATCATACCACAACCACCTATATAATTCAAGGATTCCGGGGATTTATGGGTAGGTTTAGGAGTAGGTGGAAAAGTCAGTCATAATCTTTTCAACGTCACACACAAAGTCTCATAATACCCGGCCGGATAAGCAACGCCATTCAATGTTGCTGCCGGGAGGCTCAGGTATTCAAAGGCTGACCAGGCAGTAACCGGGATGCCGTATTCTTCTGCACTTTCCTCTGCACAGGCATCGATATATTCTTTGCTCAGTATCAGATTCTTTCGCACAATGCTTTTCTCCTGATCGTTATAGTCTGCGCCAAGTTTCTCGGCTATGCCATAAAGTACCGCCTGCTCAACATATGAAGTAAATTCATCCAATTGCTTATCCGATAAATTCTCATTTCCCTCATATCTTATCCGAATCCGGATAACATCTGATGTTTTATTCTGATCATTCATTTTGCTCTCCACAAGCTCCGCTTTTGAATTCCCTGCTATGTCATCATACATTGCTTCCAGTTCCTGTAACTGCTTCTGTGTTTCATACGCATTTAATGTTGTGCCATCCAGAATCCGAAATGCAGTCTGGATATCATTTGACAGTTCTGTATCCTGACCATCCGAAGGCTCAAGACCATTTACCACCTGCTGGCTCGATCCATCATTCTTACCGTCTGTCTGTGAAGTTTTGTCACTGGTTATTCCGGCATAATTTTCCTCTGTACTGTCATAGGCTATATCTTCATTTTCTTCCGCATATTCGATCAGGTTCATCACCTGCTCTACGCTGTTTTTCGCGCTGTATAATCTTTTCAGTGCTCCCATTTCCACATATAATGTTCCACAAAATAAACCGATCAGGATTCCGGCAACTGCCGCCCTTACTGCTCTACCCATTTCCATAACCTCCATTTTTCTTTATCTACATTAACGAAATATCTATATCTGATATATTTAAATTCCTTTATTATTGAAACAAATTCTGTTTCACACTCTTTATCAATAACTAATACTTTAAACGAATGTCTACTCCCCCAGTGTCGCCAGACACTCTCCTTTGTAATGCGTTGCGATATATTTCCGGATGCTGCCGGACGCTTCACCCTGATAAAGCGAATCGGTGCAGATCACTTCTACATAATTCGTTACAAATTCTTTTATCAGCTCCGGATACATCTGTCGCAGGGTTTCTTCGGAATCCACCACGATATATTCAACGTGGCTCAGGTCAAGACTCCGGTCATGCGCCTGATCATATTCAGCCCGCGCCTGTTGCAGGTTCTCCGCAACGACCGGATACTCTCGTTCCTCCGATTCGGCTGCCGACTCCGCTCCCTCCAGACTGTCTGTAACAAATGTGTACTCGTAGCCCCCTTCCGTCTCAGAGATCATAACCACCCGGAGATAGTCTACCGCTTCAATGGATCTGTCCATGCACCCGGACAACATACAGGCGATCAGAACTCCGCCGATCACTTCTGCAGCCATCTTTGCAAGCTTCCCCGGATTCGTCCGTTTCCGTCCTGCAAATGCCGGTACAAGAACAGACAAAGGAATATCCACAGCAGCAATGTAGCTCATGAATGCCCGGCCGGCATCCCGTTCTCCAAGGAACCGGTCCATCCACATAAACAACAGAAACAAAACAACCACACAGCCCCCTCTTATCCACAGGCTTCTTTTCTCTTCCATATCTTCTTCTGCCGAATATTTGTTTTTCTTCTGTGTCTTATCCTCAAATGTATCGTTTTTTTCTTCCATCACTTTTTTATCCATTGCATTATCAGAATCACATCCATGTAAGTCTGTACTCTTATCATCCCCGACTGCTCTCATCCCGCCGCTCTTTCTCCATACACAGATGATCTTCCAGATCTCATCCACAAACTGACAAATGAATACAATGTGGATAGCCAGAAGCAAGAGTCCGAAGATTATAAGCAGATAACAGGCGAGTAAACCAAGCCTCGCATTTGCACCTCCGGGGAACATCATCGCACCCACAACATTTAGTATTCCCTTTGAGCCGGCTGTTCTGCCCTGCAAGCCAAGCAATGATATCACAAAACAGGAAGCAACAAAGGCTAACACAACCGGAACAGATACCGTCCACACCAGCATCCCACGTCTTCGTTTCTCTACTCTCAGATAAAGATACATGACAAATTCCAGCATACATAACCCTACGATCATCAGATATCCTTTTATCAAAACCTGACATATCGTGTTACATGCAGATGCCTGCATCTGGAATTCTACATATTCTTTTAATCCGGAAAAATCTGCATTCCAAAATCCACAAATGACAAACAGCACCAATGTGATCCCGATTCCGATCACACTTGCTTCCGCAAATCCGATATAACCACGCAGCCCCTTTCCTGCCATATAGAAAAGTGCCAGTAATACCGGAACAACCAGAATCGTTCCTGCATAATCCGGCAGCATCAGGATCCGGCTCCCCTGTACAAAGAAATAAAGCAAAAAAAGAACCCGAATTACATATCTGATCACATAAATAGACGCAATAGCCACTTTTTTCTTATTATTCCATACTTTTGCACCCGTTATCTCTGTCTTTTCTTTAGCCGGATCTGACATTTTCACTACACCTGAAAGCGCAAGATGTAGTAGCACCACATAAACTAAAGCAAGCATTAGCATCAAAAAAAGTGATAAAATTCCGTTATTTTTTGAAAAATTCGTCATAATCTGTACTATATTCCAGAAAGCAATCGGAAAAATCAGGCAAGTTCCCGTTATAAAAAGCTGTCGAAATGTCACATTTCTATAATCCATATATCAATTCACATCCATTCATCATTACTTTTTGCGAAGCCGCCTGCGTTCTCTGTGGTTCGCCCATGCCGGCCGAAAGACAAATTTTTTGATTGGTTTACGAAGGATAAAATCTTCCATTCCATCCTCTGCATAGCCACAGGTTACAACCGGTGCCATGTATGGAACACCAAAGCTGTTTAGACCGGCAAGATGATAGATCAATAAAAGCATCACCAGAAGGAAGCCATACAGTCCAAAAAATGCTGCCGCCAGTATGGTAAGAAATTTCAAAAGGCGGAACACTGACGCAAAGGCTTCATTTGGAATTGCAAAAGATGCGATTGCCGTCAACGCAACTACGATCACCACGATCGTACTGACAATCCCTGCTTCCACTGCAGCCTGTCCAACGATCAAACCACCAACAACACCGATCGTATTTCCCAGCTGACTCGGCAGACGGATCCCTGCCTCCCGCAGCAATTCAAACAACAACTCCATGATCAAAACCTCTAACACGATTGGAAAAGACAACTGATTTCTTGCAACTGCAATCGCATAGAGAAGTTTATCCGGTATCACCTCCCGGTGATAACAGGTAACAGCTATATAGAAGCCCGGCAGCCCCACCGCGATAAATGCCGCTATATAACGAATGATTCTGGCAAAAGTTGCAACCGGCCAACGGTTATAATAATCATCGGCAGTCTGGAATAATGTATTGATCGTCGCCGGCGCGATCAGAACCTCCGGCGAATTGTCAAATACAACTACTACCCTGCCATCTGCCAGTGCTGCTGCCGCTTTATCCGGTCTGGTGGTTGACTGGAATACCGGAAACGGCCGGTACCATTTCTTCTCCATCAGATGTTCTGCCATACCGCTGTCAAATATGGCATCTATCTCATATTCATTCATCCGTTCTTTCACCTGTTCAACCAGCTTCTTCTCTGCAATATCCTCAATATACATGATTCCATACTCGGTTCTGGAACGAACACCGATCGTATTCTGAATCAATTTCAATCTGGTATCTTTGATTCTTCGCCGGATAAGCGCTGTCGATGTACGGATGCTTTCATTAAAACTATCCCGCGGACCACGCATTCCACCCTCGGTAGAACTTTCTTCCACCCCACGTACCGGCAGCTTCTTGGAAGACACAACAAACGCCTGGTCTGCATCCGATACAAATACCGCTGTGTCTCCTTTCAATATGGAAAACATCACATTTTTAAAGTCATTTTCTGCCTTTATATCCGCCGATTGTGTCTCAAATGAATCCATTGCCTCCCATAGGGAACTGCCATGCTCATGCCGCCACTCCCAGGTCACAGGCTTAATGATCGTATCCTCGATCAGACCATTGTCACATAACCCATCAATGTACACTACATAGATTGCTCCTACCGAAGAGGATGTCTCATCTGCTGATCCGATGGTATCTTCTGCATACACATCCATTCCGGTTCTTCTTACAGTAAACCGACGTTCCACGATGTCTCCCCAATCAGCAAACAGCGACTTTACCCGGCTGATATTTGCATCTATGTCTTTATCGATCCGGCTGTCTGCACTATAAATTCCGCCTTCCGCATCTCTGTCTTTCCCCAAACGTTCCACCTCCCGCTGCTCCTATGTACATTTATATTTTTTACGACTCTGACCGACTTTCCCCAACCTTATTCCTCCATGATCTAACTATTACTTGTTTTATCTTCTTACTATTTCCAGTATTACCAGCAACTCTCTGAACTATACATAAAATGTTACATTGAATCATGATATAATGAACGCAAAATTATTTGCTTGCAAGGATGCTGATTTTGCGGAATGCATAGAATGTGCGAAGCACATGATATAATGATGAAAAATCGCTTGCTTGTAAGGGTCGATTTTTCGAATGCATTGAACGAGTACGATATAATGATCATTATGATGGGATGCGCTTGCACAAATCCCCAAAAGCTTCTATAGTAATTGCATAAAATCATAGAATTGCTCACATATGATGAACCCGGCAATATTCAAATAGCTTCAGTTGCATCAGTACCATATAGAATTTAACCGGAAATATAGAAATACCATGACTTCACAAACCACCCGGAAAGGAAACGAAAAAAATGATAAAATCAGATAATATATCCGACTACAAAAAACATACAACAGATCCAGATCATAAATCAGACAACAGAAATGCTACGACAAACTCAGACACCAGATTAGAAAATAGAAAATTACGTCTCGCCATCCTCGGCGCAGGTGGTATCGCCTGCAAGATGGCGGAAACCGTTAACCAGATGCAAGAGGTTGAACTCTATGCTGTAGCAAGCAGAACAGAAGAAAAAGCCAGACAATTTGCAGATACTTATCATGCATCCAAATGGTATGGCTCTTATGAAGAAATGGTTGCTGATGACGGGATTGATCTTGTCTACGTTGCAACTCCACACTCCCACCATAAAGAACATACGATGCTGTGTCTGAATCACAACCGGGCTGTTCTGTGCGAAAAAGCATTTGCCGTAAATACAAAAGAAGCCGAAGATATGATCCGGCTTGCAAAAGAAAAGAATATATTACTGGCGGAAGCGATGTGGGTTCGCTATATGCCAATGTCATTTACCTTAAAAGAAATTATAGATTCCGGCGTTATCGGAAAAATAACAGGGCTGACCGCAAATCTTGGTTATTCCCTGATGCAGGTAGAACGTCTGATCCGCCCAGAGCTTGCCGGAGGTGCTCTCTTAGATCTTGCACCATATACCTTAAACTTTGCAACCTGGGTGCTTGGCGACAACGTATCTGCGATCCACACAACGATGACTCCACACGAATCGGGCGTAGACAAAACAGAATTTATCAACCTGGCATACCCAGACGGTGCGATCGCAGGCTTGTTCACAACTATGGAATCAGCCACCGACCGCCGTGGCGTGATCTACGGAACAAAAGGCTACATCGAGGTTGACAACATCAACAATTACGAAGCATTCCATATATATGAAAATGACCGCCGACTGGTTCAGACGATCAACTGTCCTGCCCAGATCAGCGGCTATGAATACGAAGTGCTCGCCTGTAAGCGAGCACTGGAAAAAGGTCTGACCGAATGTCCGGAAATGCCACATGAACACACTTTATATATTATGCGGTTATTTGATGAGATACGAAAGAACTGGTAACAGCAGATAAAAATCCCACTATGTAAATATTTACCTCAACACCATATTACCTGACAGCAGTTGAACTAATGGATAATATTTTGCGGCAGTAAATCCTGACAGATATAATAACAACGGCAGAAGTACAACCGCTGCTGCGCAGAATATTGCACCATTTGTATTCCTAATCAATTTTCCAACCAGAACATACAGACCTGTCAATATCAGAATAGCGAGTAACCGAATACCATATACCAGCAGAAAATACCCTGTAATACTGGTGGATATACTGACATGTTCCAGATACGGAAGTGACTGCGCCAGATATTTTCCACCTGTCAGCCCAATCTCACTCTTTACCCACATTAATTCCGGCAGATAAACCATGATATATGTGACAAGAACAGTCAAGAATAACCGAACTGCTTTGATCACATGAAGTTTCCTGTAATTCTCTGTAATATCAATAATGCCATTAATCTTATATCTGTAATCTTCCAAATACAGAAATGCAGTTGTAAGCATTAATACAACAATAATCTTTGCTGCATTCATTACATCATCCTTATAATCTCTACCACCAGCAAGAATATTCCAGCCTCTGTTATAGACAAATCCCATCTGTTCCAATACAGCAGGATCAGCTTCTGTAATCTGCGATGTAATTCCACATTGCCCCTTAACATAATCTACATATTCCTGACAACGATTAAACCCTTCCTCATTTTCAAGCTGTTTATTCAGTTCTCTCCATCTTTCACTATATTCTTCTTCTGTTATCTTCCCTGCATCGTAATCCTGCTCAACCTGATCTCCATCTTTATGGAGATTTGCATACCGTTCTGCCTCTGAAGTTATATAATCTAGCTTTCCCTGTGTGATTACTCCCTCAATTTGACTGATATAGTATTGGTACACATATTCATTTGTGCTCCACCTTACAGATTTGTTCTGATATATATACACCTGAAATATAACCAGCAACAGAATAACAAATATCATTTTATATCCCAGCCATAACTTATAACCTTCCAGTCTCCATACTGAGGAAAATATCCTGCGGGATTTCGTACCTTTTTTTCGCAATCGTATACGACTCTCCCGATAATCACTGCTTCCCTCCAGATAGATCACCGACGATATGATAAGAAATCCTGCCAACAACACTGCACAGATAATACAGTCCAGATAGATCGCAGGCTTTGCATGGGATATCAGGTTATAATTCTCATATTGGAAAAATTTGGTTGTATCCAGCATTGAAAAAATAGAGAATCGATATAAAAATGTCAGATTCAGTTTCTCTCCCAATACGGAAAACAACAATTCTACAAACATGGCAACCGCCGTCCATACACATAGCATAATCTCATTCGAAGAAATAACTGCAAATGTGAATAATGCCGCAAGAATCACAGAAAAGATCAGAATTTTCACCACACAGACAAGAACAGCAAATGTACCAATTCTGCATGAAAAACCATATCCGATATAGTCCATCAGGCTCTGTACCGGCGCTGACAGATCCACAGCTCCAAACTTCCATTCTGCAACCAAAAAATTGCTTAAGGATATACCTGCTACAAAAAGTGCCATATAGACAACTGCTGCCGCATACTTAGACAGCAATAATCGACTGTCTCCATTCCATGTTGTCTTATACAGATTTGCCAGACCATTCTTCTTATCACGTAGTACCAGCTCCAGCACCAGCACAACAAGAAAAAAGAAGATCAGAATATAACTTCCTGTAAAATTTAACGCCTTACAGACTCCATATCCTCCAACAAAAAATACTTCTGTTCCCACAAGTCTCTCAAAATCTCTCTTCGTCCGTTCCAGATTACTGATCGAGAACTTTGTCTGAAATATGGAAATCGACTGGTTCTTCTCCGCATCCTCGATAATCTGCTGCAAATATTCGTCATATGTAGTACTTGCCGTATATTCATCATATAACTGTTTATAGGTCTCTGATTCCGGATCTTCCATATACATATCCATAATGGAATCCGTGTCTGTCTGAAGCCTTGTATACACCGTGCTGTCTACCTCATCTGTATCAAAAGCTACAGTCAGCAAACCAACATTCATAACCAGGAACAACAGAAAACACAATACTAATTTACGGTTATATATAATAGCCCGCATTTCATTCATAAAAAATCGAAAAAAACCGCCCCTGCGTTTGGAATAATTGATGTGAGCAGCTTTTTTCTCTGGTTTTGATTTATACATATCGTCCTCCAATTCCGCAAACCGTCACCCTCTCTGTAAAAAATGACTGGTATGCAAAAGCTACTCTCCAAATATACTAAGATATACATCTTCCAAATCAGGATTTTCTTTATCTGTAATTCTTCCGGTCAAAATCTCAGGTGCTGCCATCTCGATCAATACACCCTTTTTAAGTAACATAATCTGACTTGCTATGTCCTCAATATCCTGAACAACATGAGTTGCAATCAGAATAATTTTTCCTGTAGAATTATCATGGATCAGATTTCTCACATGGATTCTCTCCTTAGGGTCAAGTCCTGCCGTCGGCTCATCGAATATTATAATCTTCGAGTCTCCAAGAAATGCCTGTGCGATCAGAAGTCTCTGCTTCATACCACCGGAATATGTTCCAACTTTCCGATCTAATACGTCAAGAAGATTTACCTTTGATGCGTATTTCTCAATCTCATCATTCAGCATCTTCTTCTCTACTCCCTTCAGTAGCCCCATGTAGGCAAGAAACATTCGTCCGGTATAAAACGGATAGATCTCCTGCTGCTGTGGCATATAACCGATCAACCGCTGATATTCCCGTTTTAAGTCATGAATATTCGTTTCATCCAGATAGATCTCTCCTGTGGTCGGTTTGATATTCCTTGTAATCAATTTCATCAAGGTACTTTTTCCTGCCCCGTTCGGTCCAAGTAAGCCATAAATCCCTTCTGAAAATGTCATCGAAAAATCATCAAGCGCTGTTGTATTTTTATACTCTTTCGAAATGTGTTCCAGTTTTAACTCCATACGTTCATCTCCCTTACTGCTTTCTGATCCGTAATTTTCAATTTTGCAAATCTTAAAGTTACAATCTACTGTACATTAATAAGTAACTTTGGTCTTTCCATATGTTTTCTATACCTTCAAACACACTATTTACACTTCTATTTTTCTCTATTCTCCTTTATTTCGTATTTACATACATATGAAAAAGCGGTATATTTATCTCATGTACTTTTTCATAAGTATATATGGCTACGAGACTCTGGTTCTCTTCGCAAAATTGTGCCAGAGTCTCTTTTTTTATGGCCATTTCACCCAGTCAAATGTCTTTACGATGCTCTGATCTGCATCCTCCAGTTTTGTAAAATATGTGTCCCGGAATTTGGTCCATCCTGTCACTGTCTGTTCACTCTGATCCGATGTGATTATATCACCTGGTTTCATACCAGTATAATCATGTCCATCTATATATAGCTTGTCACTTGATTCATCCAATCCATAGATATCGGATATATAGGTTCCTTCTCCTGTAAAACAGGTATTTGCCAGATAAATTGTTCCTGTATCGCATTGATAAAAAAACTTATTATAATCTGTGTTAATCACATATAAATATCCATCCATACAATCAACACTTCCCCCTACAAACCGAAAAATCTCTTTCTGATTCTGCAAATTTTCATCGCATGAACATATCACACTCCACTCAACATCATTATCCAATTCTGTAGTCTTTATATAATTTCCACTTGAAGTGCTGATAATATCAAAATACTCACCATATTTTGTATTTAGATCATCTTCGACAATTTCATCTGCGTGTGTTTTTATATTATATGTAAACAGTATTGTATGCCAGTTTTCCTTGCTATCTTCATATTCATATGTCAGATAAAGCTTTTCTTTATTCTTATTATTTAATATATATAGTGCAGCACTGTCATGCTCTGCATCTCCTTCATAGCTTAGCAATGTCCGTAACCGATTCCATCTTAAATCATATGCATATAACGTACAGTCTTGCTTATATTCATTCAACTTAAATCCATCATGATACTTCCATGTAGTGAAATACAATACTCCATCTACCATTTCCATACCTATAACGGCTCCTTCATCTGCAGAATACAAAACCCGAGCTCCACTTCCATCTTTATTTATTTCACGAATCTGTGAAACTCCTTTTTGTTCCGCATCACCATCATCATTAAACGTTAACTCAGAATCAAATTCACTTATGTATATTTTATCTCCATAGCAAAGCATAGCAGGTTGAATATCTATCGTGTATGCATTGCACTTCGTCGTATTATGTTTACAATTTGCCTTATTACAAACTACTACTGATTTTCCTGTCGCTGAATCCAGGAAATAAAGTATATTCCTTCTTGCATAATACATACCGTTATCTGTAAATGCCCTTAATGCCGAATATTCTATCTCTTCCGGATATTTTTTCATTTTTCGTGAGACAATATATCCCAACCCTAAAATCAAACCGACACATAAAACAATGCAAATAGTACGCACTACTTTCTTCATCTGTCTACCCCGCTTTCATTATTTTATAAAACATCACAGGAATCTGCCATTATTGCAGATTCCCGGATGTCCATACACCAAAGTTATAATCTGCTATTTATTAATAAGTAACTTTAGCCTTTCCATAAGCTTCAGTAAATTCTCGTCCACCTTTTACAGCAGTTACTGTATTACCTTTTACCATATTAGAACGACTTTTAGTCGCATACGATGCTTTTGAGTTTTCTCTAACCCATACCTGTGCCTTACTGCATCCCATCTCTGCCGTAAATACATTTGTTATTTTACTTGCACTTTTTGAAATACGCATTATACCCAATATCTCTGTACCCCCTGCCTTTCTGATATAATAATTATAGGTAGAACCTCCACCATATACATTTGTCTCTACAGATGCTGCATGCACCGGAACCATTGCCGTTCCAAATACCATTACTGCCACCATTGCTGCAATCATTAATTTATTTTTTATTGTCTTTACCACTTTGTTCATATAAAAATCTCCTTTGTATATTTTCCTATACCTTCAAACATGCATATTTACATTTCACCTTATGTAATGCTGCCCTCCTTTGTTTTGAATTTACATACATATGAAAAAACGGTATATCATCTTATTCATGTACTTTTTCATAAGTATATATGGCTATGAAGCTCTGGTTCTCTTCGCAAAATTGTGCCAGAGTCTCTTTTTTTGCAGAGCACTTGCATTATTAGCCAGTGTCCTTACATCTATATCCATTGACCATCTTTATATAATGATCAAGGTATATCATTTATTTACTCTTAGGATTCGTCAGTTTGCCAAAAGAATAATTATATGTTCCATTAACCGTTTTAATTGTTGCTTTTGCGTAACAATACGGATTTGACGGTGGATTACTGCTTGTATAAACAAAAGTCCTCGTATTTTTTCCTGTCTTACCGGAATGTGTCACTGTATTATTATGCCAAGTTGATATTCCCTCTGCTTTGGTACTTAGTACACTTGATTTTAAGTTCTCCTTTGATGATATATTCATAACAATCTGATACTGAGGCTGTTTCTTAGAATCTTTACCCAAATAGTAATATGCATAGCTACATGTAACTTTATCCGATTGACTTGCATACAATAGTTTTTTATTCTGCAATTTTGTATATATTAGTTCACGGACTATTGTCCCATCATATTTAATATGTACAACTTCCTGTCCTATCAGCTCCATTGTATTTTCTGTTCCTTCATCCACTACTATCGACTCCGTTGTTTCCGCATGAGCAGATATTGGAAGTCCCCAAATTAACATACATGCTAATGCCATACTTATTATCTTTCGCACTACTTTCTTCATTTTTTTACATCTCCTTTTTTCTTTTTTGTTTTATAAAATGCCAGATAACATTTCCTACACATATAATAAAACCTATCGATTCAAACACTATTTTCACTACCTCTGCGCCCATATTTATTCCATAGGCTACTCCAACACCCGTGTTAGGTGATGTCCGTATTATTACATAATTGTATCCCCTATACAGTATCCTACATTCCGTAAACAACAGATACCCCACCACAATTCCGATCAATATCCAGATCACAGCAAGCACCCATTCCTTCGTTCGTTTTCTCATTCCGAGATCTTCATATTCCTGAATAATGTCTGCGGCTTCTCCCAGTTCTGCGATTGCTCCCTCTATAGTTTCTCCTTCTGCCAGTTTATCATCTAACGACCGTCCCAGATCCTTTACCATCTGTATCCGTTTCTTTAATGGTGCATGCAGATGCATGAATATCTTCATAAGATATTTCTTCTTTTTCATTTCTTTTGTTCCCCTTTTTATTTATAATTCATTATCTTTTTTTGCTTTTCTTCGCCTTTTAAAATGATAGATTACATTTCCCAGACAGATACAAAAACCTATGCTTTCTACAATCACTTTGCCCCACGTTCCCCCTGCCTTTGGTCTAAAATCAATCCACTCATATCCAGTCGGTGCTATGTACTGGTTAATCTCATGATATCCGGTGTATAATGTATATCCATCAATTATCAGCAAAACGCCAAGACAGATTCCAATCAGAATCCAGAGCACCATCCATACATACTCCTTTGTCTGCTGCCGCATACCGATATCGTTATACTCTTCTGTCAGTGCGGAAGCTTCACCAAGCTCCTCAATCACTTCATTGATTGTCATGCCCGTATCCAATTTATCATCTATAGATTGTCTTATCTCTTTTACAAGCTGCATCCGCTGCCCAAATGGTGCATGCAACAAAACGAATATTTTAATCAGATATATGTTTTTTCTCAAAGTCTCGTACCATTCCTTCTATCTGCATCCAACAATTCCACTGTTCTTCCAATAGAAGCTTCCCTTCTTCTGTAATCTTATAGAATTTCTTTGGTTTTCCATTCTCAGATGTCATCACCCATTCACTGGCAATCGCACCATCTTCTTCTAATCTATGCAGGATCGGATACAATGTTCCTTCTTTGATATCCATCCCAGCAACACATCGTGCATTAAAACGATTGACAATGTTATACCCATAATCCTTTTCATCTGATATAATCTGCAGAATGAGCATGGGAAGTATTCCTTTTTTAAACTGATTTATACTTTGATTTGCCATAATTCCTCTTTCTATTATCTTTATACCTAGTAATACCAAGTATATGGCATACATATGTATTTGTCAATTTACTTTACACGCCTTATGTTTTAGAATATCTAAACTATACCAGATTGCATTTAAAAAAACTGTAAAATGGACTGAGTGGTCAAAAATAGGGAGTGAACGGTAAATTTCTTACTGTCCACTCCCTATTTTTGACCACTCAGTCTTATATAGTATCCTGTTTCTGTTTGATATTCTGTATCACGATCTGTTCCTGATCGTAAATATGCTGATGCATAACTGCTTTTGCTTTCTCTACATCTCCGAGCAATATCGCCTCCGTGATCTCATCATGCTCACGGAGCAGTTTGCCATGATATCCGGTATCCCGCACATATTCCACACGGTATCGGTACACCTGCTCTCCGAAGTTCTTGGTAAGACTCACAAGCCTTGGATTGTTGCTTAATTCACAGATTGTCTCATGAAAGGCAACATCTGTATCTACGATATCCGGCACACGACCGGAACGGACTGCCTCACGGAAATTCTCACAGGCTTCTTTTAATCTGAGTCTGCCGTCTTCATCAATCCGCTTGCAGGCAAGTTCGACTGCCAGTTCTTCCAGACTCAGGCGGATCTCCAACGCATCCCGGAGATCCTTCTCCGTGATACGGGCAACCTCTGCGCCTTTCCTTGGAACCATCACGACTAAGCCCTCTAATTCCAGCATCCGGATTGCTTCACGCACCGGAGTCCGGCTGACACCCAGACGTTTTGCGAGTGCCACTTCTAATAACCGTTCGCCCGGTTCAAATTCTCCATGTACGATGGCATCCCGCAACGCTTCAAATACAACCTCCCGAAGCGGAAGATACTCATCCATATTTAACTTCAACTCCATAAGTTACCCCATTTCTCTCTATTTCTTCTGCAGAACAACTCCCTCTGTTCTGTCTGATCTTACACATTATATGGCTGTGTGACAAATACCTGCTTTGCCAGCTTCCGGCTGCGGATCGCATCTGCCGCTTTCTCCGCTTTTTCCTTTTCTGTAAATATACCAAATACAGTCGGGCCACTTCCACTCATAAGTGAATTCATCGCACCACATTCTTTCATGCAGGCTTTGATCTCCGCAATAACCGGATACCGAACCTCGGTCACCGTTTCCAGTACATTTTCCATTCGCTCCGTGATTCCCTGTAAACTCTGTTCTTCCAGTGCCATCACCATGCCGTCTATATCCGGATGTTTTTTTAATTCATTTGCATGCAGGTTCTCATATACCATCTTCGTCGATACAGCGATTGGCGGCTTTGCCAGCAGAATATAACAATCCGGCATCGGTGCAAGTGCCGTCAGCTTCTCACCGATTCCTTCTGATAATGCAGTTCCTTTCATGATACAATATGGAACATCTGCCCCAAGCTTCACACCATATTCCATCAGCTTATGTTTCGGAATCTGAAGATCAAAGATCTTATTCATTCCGATCAGCGCAGCAGCGGCATCAGCACTTCCTCCTGCCATACCGGCTGCAACCGGAAGTTCTTTCTGAAGAAATACCCGGATTCCACGCGTGATCTGATATTCCTGCTTCAACATCCGGCATGCTTTATATACCAGATTATCTTCATTTACCGGAAGCTCGTCCGCATTTGTGCTGAGAACGATCACATCCTCATCCACTGTCTCAAATGTCAATGTGTCATGTAATTTTACCGTCTGCATGATCATCTTTACTTCATGATAACCGTCCGGTCTTCTTCTGAGCACGTCCAGTCCCAGATTTACTTTACCATATGCCTGTAATTCTATCTTCATGTTTCTTATTTCTTCCTCACTGAATATCCGAATTTTCCCAGTTTCTTTCCAAGTTTAAAGTATTCTCCATGGGAATATGCTACCAGTCCAAGCTGGTTAAGCTCGAATTTGCCGTTTTCATTCATGTATGCTTCATCCACCTGTACGCCGGTCACCTCCGCCAGGAACATATGATGACTTCCAAGCGGGATCACTTCTTTTACCTTACATTCGATATTGACCGGACTCTCCGCGATACCCGGTGTGGCAACTGTAAGTCCCGGACAGGTATGAAGTCCTGTTGCTTTGAATTTGTCAATATCGCGCCCACTCTTTACGCCGCAATAATCGGTCGCAAATGTCAGCTTCTCAGTCACCAGATTGATCACAAATTCTCCACTAGCTTTTATAATATCATAAGAATAGCGTTCCGGTCTAACAGATATTGAAACCATCGCCGGAGAACTGCAAACTGTCCCCGCCCATGCGATCGTAATAATATTCGGTTGTCCGCCTTCTCGCTTACATGTTACCATAACTGCCGGTACCGGGTACAGCATATTCCCCGGTTTCCATAATTGTCTTCCCATCTATAACCTCCTGGTGTTCGACTTTTATTTTCTCAATTCTTATATTTTATACTATTTTCATGGCTTCTGTATACTATCTGGTTGAAAATTTCTGATTAATTCTTCTTTTCGGCTCCGACTCATCTGCTTGATGTGCCACTCTCTGCTCATTGCTTCCTCTGGCGTCTCTGATTCCTCATAATAAACAAGGACAACAGGGCGCCGGCTTCTGGTATACTTGGCGCCCCCTCGTCCTTCATTATGTGCTTTCATCCGCTTTTCCAGATTATTCGTCCATCCAGTGTAATACGTTCCGTCCTTACACCGGACTATGTAAGTATAGTTGTGTTTTTCTTCTGTCGTACTCATTGTGTTCTTACCCACATGTTTTCTTTTTTATCCAAAGCCGATATCGACAAGCCAGCGCCTTTCCTGTGTTCCGTGGCAAGTGTCCTGCCATGGCACTTTCCTGCAGCCTCGCAAATGTCCTGTCATCAGCTTTCTATGTATCCGGGTATGCCGCCGGAGCTTCTCCGACAGCTTCCCCCTGAACTCATTTTTGAATCCATTATAATAAAGCAGACAGATCCCGGTACTTCATCAGTAAATCTCGCATCTTCATGCGCTCTCATATCCGGCTGTGCTTCACATTCCGGCATCTTCCTCTTATTATTCCGTCTGCGCGTTTACTATAATTATACTCATAAACTGTCATTTTGCTACTATAAATGTGAAAAACTACTATTATATTCTACACAAAAATAGTCAGCCTGTCCGTACGCAAATGTTTAAGACAAAATGGAAAATAACATTACTGTTATGTAGCAAGCCTGTTTCAACGCCGGTTCTTAGTGAGTCGCCACCGGCGAGGAGCTTAGCACCGCTGCGTTGAAATAGAGTGCAAACGACTTGCGGAATAATATGTAATGTATTTTCCATTTTGATCAAAAAACTTACAGACAGGTCGACTATTTACGCACGCTTCTTTGCTGCTTTTTCTTCTGCGAGTACTTTCTGGAATTCCTGCATATCCGTTGCGATCTCTTTGCTTAACAGAAGCAGGCAGATCAGGTTTGGAATCGCCATCAGTGCATTTGCGATATCCGAGAAGTTCCATGCCAGATCCAGTGAAGTCGTCGCACCGATGTATACTACAAGGGAGAATACGATACGATAGATCATGTTGTATTTGTGGGAATGGAACAGGTATTCAAAGGCCTTCTCTCCATGATACTCCCAGCCAAGGATCGTCGAGAATGCAAATAACGCAATACCGATCGTTACCAGCCATGCTCCCGCCTTACCCAGAACTGTCTCAAATGCTTTGATCGTCAGTGCCGATCCTGTATAGGCTTCTTCATAATAATATGTACCATCTTCATCAAAAATATAAGCATTGCAGCCAGAGGTCCATGCACCTGTGATCGCACCATTCTCATAAACTGCTTCCAGACTGTCCGGCTGATGCTGAAGCTTTGCAAATGCTTCACTATCGGAAGCGTCTGCATATGGTGTCAGAACGATATCCTCTGCTCCACCGGACAAAGTCATTGTTCCATCTTGGTATGTAACGGTATATTCTGTCGTCACCATCTTGCCTTTTTCTTCATGTGTCAGAGCCAGCGTATCTTCGGCTTCAGAGGTGATCGCATATGAGCCTTCCGTCGTTGTCGATGTTTTACCGATCACACCGGAGCTTGCGATTACCAAACCGGTAATCGTACATACAACGATCGTATCCCAGAAGGTTCCTGTCATATTGATATATCCCTGACGAACCGGGTTATCTGTTGTAGCTGCTGCTGCGGTGATCGCTGCCGATCCCATACCTGCTTCATTTGAGAAACAACCACGGGCAACACCGAACCGCATTGCATTTGTCATAGATGCAACTACGGTACCAAGCACACCGCCGGATACGGATTTCATGGAAAATGCCATTGTGAAGATCTCATGCAGACCTTCCGGCACATTCGATATATTTCCGATAATTACTATAAGTCCTGCAAGTACATAGAAGATTGCCATAAACGGAACAACGATCGCGGAAATCTTTGATATGGATTTGATACCGCCGATAATGATCATTAAGGCAAGGATCGTAAGGATTACACCGATAATGATCGGATTGATGTGAAAGGTCTCATTCATGGAGGATGCAATCGAGTTCGCCTGTGTCATATTTCCGATACCAAAGGATGCAACAACCGCAAAGAATGCAAACAACCAACCGAGCACACTTCCGAATCTTTTGTGTTTCAATGCTTTCTTCATCGTATACATCGGGCCGCCGGAGATCTCTCCTTTGGCATTTACCTCACGGTATTTGATTGCCAGCATACATTCTGAGAATTTCGATGTGATTCCGAACAACGCCGAGATCCACATCCAGACCAGAGCACCCGGACCACCGGATACCATTGCTGTCGCCACACCTACGATATTTCCGGTTCCGATCGTTGCGGCAAGCGCTGTCGTCAGTGCCGAGAATGGGGATACATCACCGGTTCCTCTGTTCTTTGTTCTTGCTTCTTTACTAAGTGTGCTCTTGATCGCATATCCGAGATTCCTCCACGGCAGGAATCGCGTCCGTATCGTCAGAAAGATACCGGTTCCTACGAGAAGCACCAGCATCACCGGTCCCCACACAAACGAATCAACTGCACTTACAATCTGATTGAGTTTTTCCATACCCATCGCCTCCATATTCATTCATAGTCAATTACACAATATCTACTGTTTGATGTTATATTTGAATGTTTTTGACATTACCAACCAGGGAACGCTTCCGCTCGTTTCTACTCCTTGTTGTGTAATTGGCAACTTCATTAACGAGAAAAAGGTGCAGGGAAGTTGCTATCTCTAGTACTTCCTTGCACCTTTTAATATGTTATCTATAATACAGACGCTTTCCGAAAAAAGCAAGTATAAATTTGCTTTTTTCGGCATCGGTCATCGCCCTGTATTATTTATGCGTTTTTCTTTACACCAAGTGTTACCTTCTCGCCGTTGATGTTCCATTCCTTGGAATAGCCATCTACACTTCCGGTTACCAGTGCATCTGCCATAACGTCTGACTTGATGCTGTCAGCATTTGCATTCATAAGTCCGGTTGCCTTGTCGCTTCCCTCTGCATAGACTGTGATCTTGTCCATTACTTCGAAGCCGGCTTCCTTTCTCATGGTCTGGATCTTGGATACGATCTCTCTGACAAATCCTTCCTCTAAGAGTTCTTCTGTCAGATTTGTGTCGATAACAACTGTTACCGCACCGTCTGCCTCTGTAACGTAGCCTTCAGTTTGTGCGATATCGATCAGCAGATCTTCCTCTGCCAGAGATACCTCTGTGCCGTTTACGTCAAATGTCAGAGCACCCTTTTCCTTCAGCTCTGCCATAGCTGCATTTCCGTCAACGGATGACAGATATGCCTTGATTCCGCCTAACTGCTTGCCGTACTTTGGTCCTACGGTACGAAGCTGCGGCTTGAATGTGTAAGAACTGAAGCTTGCGATATCCTCTGTAAATACTACGTTCTTGATGTTCAGCTCGTCTTTGACGATCGCTGTCTCATCCTCTGTCAGCTCTTTTGCTGCCTTTACATACATGGTTCCGATCGGCTGTCTGTTCTTGATATTTGCAGTATTTCTGGCTGCACGTCCAAGAACAACGATCTTTAAGATCTCATCCATAGCTGCTTCAAGATCTGTGTCGATCATCTTCTCCTCTACCTTCGGGAACTCGCACAGATGAACAGATAATGGAGCATCCTTATCAATGCTTCTTACCAGATTCTGGTAAATATCCTCTGCCATAAACGGAATCATCGGAGCTGCTGTCATGGAGATTGTAACAAGGGCTGTATACAGTGTCATGTAGGCATTTACCTTATCCTGCTCCATACCCTTTGCCCAGTATCTCTCACGTCCACGACGAACATACCAGTTGGAAAGGTCATCTACGAACTCCTCTAATACTCTGGTTGTCTCAGGGATCTTGTATGCTGCAAGGTTCTCATCAACAGCCTTTACGGTTGAGTTCAGCTTTGATAATAACCATTTATCCATCAGTGACAGCTTCTCGTAATCCAGCTCATGCTCAAGTGGATTGAAGTTGTCGATATTTGCATATAATACATAGAATGCGTAAGTGTTCCATAAGGTTCCGAGGAACTTTCTCTGGCACTCGATAACCGCATCTTCATGGAAACGGTTTGGAAGCCATGGAGCGGAGTTGCTGTAGAAATACCACCGGATCGCATCTGCACCGTATTTGTTCAATGCATCCATCGGATCTACGGCATTTCCCTTGGACTTACTCATCTTCTGTCCATCCTTATCCTGTACATGTCCGAGGACAATTACATTCTTGAACGGAGCCTTGTCAAATAACAGGGTTGAGATCGCCATCAGAGAATAGAACCATCCTCTTGTCTGGTCAACTGCCTCGCTGATGAAGTCAGCAGGGAAATGCTTCTCGAAGATGTCTGCATTCTCAAACGGATAATGCCACTGTGCAAATGGCATGGAACCTGAATCGAACCAGCAGTCGATAACTTCAGATACTCTGTGCATCTGCTTACCGCACTCCGGACATTTGATCGTTACAGCGTCGATGAACGGACGGTGCAGCTCGATCTCATCCGGGCAGTTGTCGCTCATGCTCTTTAATTCTTCGATCGAACCGATCGCATGACGGCATCCGCATTCACATTCCCAGATATTTAACGGAGTTCCCCAATAACGGTTACGGGAAAGTCCCCAATCCTGTACATTCTTTAACCAGTCACCGAAACGTCCCTTACCAATGCTCTCAGGGATCCAGTTTACGGTGTCGTTATTCTTAACCAGCTTATCTCTGACTGCTGTCATCTTGATAAACCAGGTATCTCTTGCGTAGTAGATCAGCGGAGTATCACATCTCCAGCAGTGTGGATATTCATGCTCGAACTTTGGTGCGTCGAACAGAAGTCCTTCTTTGTCAAGGTCAACCAATACCTTTGGATCTGCATCCTTTACGAAGATTCCCGCATAAGGGGTTTCCTCTGTCAGATCACCCTTGCCATCTACGAACTGTACAAATGGAAGATCGTACTTTCTTCCTACATTTGCGTCGTCCTCACCAAATGCAGGTGCGATATGAACGATACCTGTACCATCTGTCATAGTTACATAAGAATCACATGTGATGTAGTGACCCTTCTTATGTTGCTTCTCGCATACAGGCTTTACGCACTCATATAATGGTTCGTACTCTTTGTATTCCAGATCTTTTCCTTTGTATGTCTCCAGAATTTCATATGCAGGTACAGCAGGTGTATCGTCTGTAGCCTCCTTTGCAAGGGAACCGAGTACCTTGTCTGCCAGTGCTTCTGCCAGATAATAGGTATATCCGTCTGCTGCCTTTACTTTGACATAAGTCTCATCCGGATTTACACAGAGGGCTACGTTTGATGGAAGTGTCCAAGGTGTAGTTGTCCATGCAAGGAAATATGCATCTTCGCCGATAACCTTGAATCTTACAACTGCGGAACGTTCCTTTACAGTCTTATAACCCTGTGCTACTTCGTGGCTTGACAGTGGAGTTCCGCAACGCGGACAATATGGCACGATCTTGAAGCCTTTGTATAAAAGTCCCTGATCCCAGATCTTCTTCAGTGCCCACCACTCGGACTCGATGAAATCATTGTGGTATGTTACATATGGATCATCCATATCTGCCCAGAATCCTACCTTGCCGGAGAATTCTTCCCACATACCTTTGTATTTCCATACGGATTCTTTACATTTCTGAATAAATGGCTCCAGACCGTATTCCTCGATCTGCTCTTTGCCATCGATTCCTAAAAGTTTCTCAACTTCCAACTCTACAGGAAGGCCATGTGTATCCCATCCTGCCTTTCTTACTACGTTATGGCCCTTCATTGTCTGATATCTTGGAATCATATCCTTGATAACTCGTGTAAGCACATGGCCGATATGTGGCTTACCGTTTGCTGTTGGAGGTCCATCATAAAATGTGTAAGTCGGAAGATCCTTTGTTTCTTCCACACTCTTCTCAAATACCTGATTTTCTTTCCAGAAATCCAGAACCTTCTGTTCTCTGTCTACGAAATTCAATTTGGTCGATACTTTTTCGTACATGTTGTTCTTCCTTTCTTTTTATTCAATGTATGCAAAATATTTTTTATTTAAAGAACAAAGAGTAGCTTGCGGCTCTTTCGCGCCCGAGCGGAATTGCGAAGCAATTAATTACTTCATCGCGAGGTGCACACCTTTATCGGAGTATTTACTTTATAAGATAATTTGCATATAAAGTAAAAAAAGCCGCCGCCGCAAAAAGGACGAAGGCTTAAAGTTCTCGTTATACCACCTATTACTTGCATACTAACATATGTGCTTCCCGTAACGAGGGAATGACGTCAGAGCCTACTGGCTGTCGTTTTCGGTCTGAAGCTTAAGAGTGATCTTCCATCATCTTCTACTCGCACCGGTCTTGCACCATCTCCGGCTCGCTCTGCCTTTCAAACATGATCTACTGTCTCTGTCATCGCTTTTCTTCTTATTTTTATCAACCTTGAGTATAGCAACCATGAGCGTTCTTGTCAAATTATTTTTTATAAAATACCTCTTGACATATTATACTATGCGTAATATAGTATAGTGCATAAGGAGGTATACATATGGATATTCAATTAAAACGCGGTATGCTGGATGTCTGTGTACTGGCTGCGATCAAGGATGAAGATTCTTATGGATATCAGATCATCAAGGACATGAAACCCTTTGTAACGATATCGGAATCTACATTGTATCCGATCCTGCGAAGACTGGAAGCCGGCGCATTCCTCACCGTTCGCTCCGTAGAACACAACGGACGGCTTCGGAAATACTATCATATTACCGATGCGGGCAAAGCACGAATCGAGGAATTCAAAGAAGAATGGAAAGAACTTGAATCTATATATCGTTTTATTATCAGAGAGGAGAATGACAATGACTAAACAGGAATATTTGTCGGCGATCCGAGGAAAGATCCGGAAAATGCCGGCAGACGATATTAATAAATTTATGGATTATTATAGTGAAATGATCGATGACCGTATGGAAGATGGTCTGTCGGAGGAAGATGCGGTTGCCGATATGGATGCCCCGGACGATGTCGTTGACCAGATTCTGGCAGATATGCCACTAACGAAACTTGTGAAAGAAAAGATCAAACCATCCCACCGGTTAAAAGCATGGGAGATCATTTTGCTGATTCTTGGCTCTCCTATATGGGCTCCGCTGTTACTGACCGCGATCGTTCTGGTCATTGCCATGGCGGTTGTCATTTTGGCACTTCTCCTGTCCTTCTATGCGATCGTACTCTCGATGGCAGTTGCAGGTATCGGCGGGCTGCTGGGAGTTATTCCATTTTTTGTTACACAGAATGTTCCGGCTGCCCTTTTCATGCTTGGAGCTGCATTTGCCGGAATCGGACTTGCGATCCTGTTCGTCGTAGCCGTGAAGCCTGTTACGATCGGCATTTTCAAGCTGTACAAGGCATCCATCAATGGAATTAAGAGAATGTTTGTAAAGGAGAGATAATTATGAGTAAATCCAAAAAAGCAGTTATTGTTGCTTCTATATTTATAGTGGTCGGCGTCATTATCGTATTCTTAAGTTTTGCAATTAACGGATTCCATTTTCCAAATGGTTCTGTCGACCTGCTCGGTATGAAAGCCTTGCCGGACTATGTGAAGAAAACAGTTCAGATCAAAGATGATTTCAACGCCATTGACATCGCAGGCGAAGCATCTACCGACGTCATGATCAAAAACTCCGACAACGGAACGAATTACATCGAATATTATGATACAGATGGTCTGACCAACCATGCAGAGGTTGTTGACGGCGTGCTCACCTTCCGCTGCGAAGACAAACGTACCCACCATCCGACAATCTCACTCGGATTTGGTCAGGATACTACTACCGTTGTTTATCTGGCAGATAAAGAATACGAATCTATCCAGGTAGCCACAGCAAGTGGAGATATCGACTATCTGTATTCTCACAAGACTGATGGCAAGCCAGTGTTTAACGCTTCATATACCAGTCTTAAGACAAACAGCGGTGACATCCATATCGCAGATATCGAAGCTAATACCCTCACAGTCAAAACTACATCGGGTGATATCTCTATCAGCAATGGTTCATTTACAACTAAGCTGGAGCTTCATGCCTCAAGCGGTGATATCCAGTTGAACCGCATAACAACAGATCAGGCAGAATTCTATACCACAAGCGGCTATGTATCAGCCAGTGACATTACTGCTAATACCAGTCTTTCCAGTAATACGACGAGTGGCGATATTGATATGTCCATCACGGCCGCTGATGCGATCAGCATTTCTGCTACGAGCGGCGACATTGATCTGGATCTTGCTTCTGACCGAAGCTACAGTTTCTTAGCAGATACACAAAGTGGCGATGTTGATATTCCACATGGTGCAAATTATTCCGAATATGAATGTGGCGTCAGCACGACCAGCGGCGATATTAGCATCAGACAGAAGTAATATTAGTGAATATTATTTTAAAAAAAGTCTATAAAAACGAAAAAGGGATTGCCCTGTTAAAACAGATCTACCGCTGTCTCTGTAGATGACATTACGAGGATTTCGTTGAGAGATGCACATTGTCAGTAAATACGAGTGCTTGTTTGAGCCGAAGGCGAGTTAGCACCGGAGTATTTACGAATAAGACATGTGCATCGAACAGAAACCGCAGTTAGTCATTTCAGAGACAGCAGTAAATCTGATTAACAGGGCAATCCCTTTTTATTATTTCTCCGCAGTTTTGCTTCCCAGAATCCATATGAGGATAAAGAAAAAGATCATGCTTTCGCTCATCAAGCCGTTTGTGAATCCAAGGCGGAATGCTGTGTCCGGAAGTATTGTTTTTATGGCAGAGAGAATGCAGTAGAATACAAGTACATTTCCTGCTGCCATCCATCTTGGCAATGTAGTTTTGCCGCGCACGACCACATAAAACCAGTATAAGAATACCGGAAGCATAACGACTTCGCTTACTATGATAACCCATGACAGATGATCGAATAAGGCTTCGCATGCCGGAAGTGCCGCATCGGCATATCCATATCCGGTCATCCATGTATACAGATACAGGATCATAATATAGAACAAGTGCAAACACATCCATGGTGTCAGACCAAATGCATTCAGATAATGATAAATTTCTCTCCTTTAACGTAAAATGGCATCGGTTAGTGTTTGCTAACCAATGCTATTCTAGCATATTATCTTATCCTCATCAAAATGCCGTGAACATACTCAACACGGACACCAGACATATGATAATCCCCAGCCATTTGAGAAACAGTTCTGTTTTCCGGTTCACTTTGTTTGATCCCGGATCATATACTTTGCGCTGCTCTCTGGAATAGTACAACGGATATTCGCTGCCAACCGGATGCTTCTTCCGGCTCAATTCCTGCACCAATTGGTAGTTATGCACACTATCATCATAAGGATCATTGTACTGGATCGTAAGGATCGCCTTCCCCGGCGTCAGTGTCTTGGCTCCCGGCACTTCTCCGACTACCTTCCCCGGAATCATCATATCCATGTAATCATTTTCTTTTACCTGTTTCTTCTTCATGCCACTTCCTATAAAAAGGAGAATGATGCCGGATGCAAATGCAACCAGCCGCTGCACAAGCATCCACCCGGTCGTTCCCGTCATATCCGGTATGACATTTCTCTCCATCAGCTCCTGTGCCATGAAAAATGCTCCAAACAAAATAAGCCCGGCTCCAAATCCTATTATGATATAGATACCTTTTTCCATCTCATCCATAGCTGACAGCTTCGGATGGTTTTCCTTTAACAACTGATCAACCGTTGATCCCGAAGCAATATTGTCCAATAACTGCTTTAATTTCCTACGTCGTTTTTTCAACCGGATAAATTCGTATATCCCCATGATCAACATGCCAATTCCCACAAGAATAATGAACATGATTTTTAACATTTGCATCATTTGTAACTCTCCCCTTGTCGTCCTGTCTGGCAGGACATGATATTCTTTCATTATAATAAATATTGATCTTTTTCTCCATTATATCTTCACTATTTTTTCCTTATTTTTCATTATGCACTTTCATTAGATAATTCTGTATAATTGTTACCTTGTACCAGCACATATATAAACTTACAAACTGCACATTTTTAATTTTGAAAAAATAAAAAAAGTTTCAACTTGGAGCCGGCTCCATGAATTGACTTTCCTGCGGCAAAACAGTATGCTGATTATAGGAAAATTCGGTTGAATCAGGAGGTGCTGTTCCATGGCAGAAGTCATTGCAAAAGCAACAGATGTAGAAGTGATATACGGTGATAAGCCTGCACTTGATAAGATAAATATGTCCGTGAAAAAGGGCGACATTTATGCTCTGATCGGTAAAAACGGTGCAGGAAAAACGACACTTCTCCGCCTGTTTACCGGACAGAATGCTCCTGATTATGGCAGCATTGAACTTTTTGGCAAGAAGGGAACACATGGACTAAATGAAGCCCGGAAAAGAACCGGTGCTATCATCGAAACTCCGGCATTTTATCCATTTTTCTCTGCAGAACGCAATCTGGAATATTACCGTATCCAACGCGGAATCGACGATCCATCCATTGTTGAAACAGTTCTGAAGGAAACGGGACTCTACGAAGCTAAGGATAAAAAGTTTAAAAATTTCTCTCTCGGCATGAAGCAGCGTCTGGGAATCGCCCTGTCGCTCATGCACGATCCGGAATTTCTGATCTTAGATGAGCCGATCAATGGTCTGGATCCTGCCGGCATCGTCGAAATGCGAAAGCTGATGCTGCGGCTGAACAAAGAGAACGGACTCACGATCATCATTTCCTCGCATATTCTATCCGAGCTTGCAAATATGGCAACATGCTACGGGTTCATCGATCACGGTCAGATCTTACAGGAAATGTCTGCTGAAGAATTAGAAGCAAAAGAAAAAAGCTATGTAAAGGTGCGTACCAGTGATGGTGAAAAAGCTGCTGAATGTCTTTCAAAAGAGCTCCAACTCGACGCATCCTACAATGCAGATGATGATACCATTTATATTTATTTTGAAAACAACACGGTTTACCCAACTGAGAAGATCAGCCGTTTCTTATTTGAAAAGAGATATGATCTGTACTCACTGGAGATTGTGAAAACCACACTGGAAGATTTCTTTATTGAACTGTTAGGAGGGACAACGATTGAATAATTTCCTCAAAAGCGAATGTTACAAAGTAATCCATCGGGCTTATCCATATACCCTGCTCATAATCGGAGTGGTCATTGCCATTTTGATCAACGTATCTGTCTGGTATGCCATCCATGTTATCCGGATCCCATTTACGATTGAAGGTGCAGATATTATGAATGCCGGTCTGTACATGATGGCAACGATCGTCTGGTACTGCATTATTTTCACCACCGATATCGGTTTCTCCGGTGAATGGAGGAATAATACGATGAAGAATATCGTGTCATTCGGAACCAGCCGAAACACAATTTTTTTTGGCAAATGTATCGTGAATACACTATTGCTGCTTATCGGAATCGTTGTGGTATCTGCAGCCTATCTGCTGACGAATTACATCTGTTTTCGTCATGATGGAAGTCTGACCGCTTCGGCATATCAGAATTATTTTCTGCGTTTTGTGATCATGCTTCCTATGATCATCGCCGGACAGACAATGGCATCCTCCCTGTGCATGTTCTTCTCCACAGACCTTCTGTGGTGCGGTATCTATGCTGTAGTCGTTGCCCTGCTGCCAAATGGCATCATGCTTTTCTATGCCATTTTCCCGGAAGTAGAAGCACTCCGTATCATCTACACCAATCTTCCTACCGTCTGCCTGACCGCTGTTGCATGGCAGACACTAACCACCGGCCTGATTGTTCACGCTATGGAGATCGCCGCCGTACTTCTGATCCTGCCAACCGTTATTTCCCTGTTGGTGTTCCAGAGGAAGGAGATAAAATAAAAACAGACACACACCCTACCCTGTGGATACGACATGCATCTGTTCTTATACTTTATATGGATTGTTCTGATTATTCCCCTTCGATCAATGATACAGGATCGACCGGTTTGCCATCTTTGGTGATTGCGAAATACAGATTTGTTCCTTCTTTTGAATAATAACGGCTTGGTTCTGCTACAGTGCCAATGGTGCAGCCGGCATCTACCACCTGACCAACGGATACATTGATATCCTTAAGCTGTCCATACATGACTTCATAGCCATTCCCAAGGGATGCCTTTACCACATTTCCAAATTCCGGTGTGCTTGTGATCTCTGTGATCTTACATTTGTAAGCGGCTGATACTTTATCATTTTCGGCTGCTTCCAATACGATTCCGGCATTACATTTGTACTGGTTTAATGTCTCGTAAAATACTGTGGTGTCCATGCTGAATGGTATGATCACGTTTCCGTTTAGTGGCCACATAAGAGCTGTACTGCCGTCATAGTTCAGTTCGATCTGTTCTTCCACCTTGGCAGCATTTGCTCCGGTTTCTACTTCTGAGCTTTTCTCTGTTGTTGCTTCTGTCTTGTTCTCTGCTTTGGCGGTACCGCCAAGTGTTTCTTTTACTGCTTCTGTTGTTCCGAGATTGCTTCTGTCTGCGGTTTCTTCTACTGCCTCCGAGCTGACAGCATTTTCATCATCTGACTGGGTTTTCACATTATATAGAGCTACAAGTCCTACAAGTGCCACCATTCCGGCGATCAGGGCAATGTAGAAAATATTTCTCTTAATAACATTCAAAAATTTCTTCATGTTTATCACCTCATGGATATTGTTGCCTGAACTTCCGGATTATATACACAGGCAAATATTTTCCACAAGCTTTTTATTTATCTTATGCATTTTGTCGTATCCTGCCACCAGCGAAATGAAATGATTTGCAAAGCAACCACTTTTGCAATTCCATCTGTATGCTTTCAAATATCCTCAATATATTGGTAATTGTCCTTATATGTTTTCGCAGGTGTTTAATATGCCGCTCCATCCGCGATCGAAGTTTCCGGATAATAGTATGCAATGATCTCACGATATGTACTGCCCTGATCGGCTTTCCATCCGGCTCCGTACATCGACATTCCAAGGGATGAGCCTTTACCGATCGAGATGATCCGATATCCCTCCTCGACCTGATCGATATGAAAATTTGTCGTTCCAAGTGACAGGGTCTGTGCAAATGTCTCTCCGGTCACGACCGTCCCGAACACATTTACCTTTCGGACAAATCCTGATTTCGTCGCCTCAAGCACAGTCAGTGCATCCGCATCCACTGCCTGTTCCTCACTCTGTGCTGAACCAGTCGTCGCAGATTCGTTTTTTTCAACATCCACGTCGGTCTGCCCCAGATTCTCTGATCCGTCAAACGCTTCTCCCTCTCCATTCATGCCAAATTCTTTCTTTATACGAAGCGCACTGTAGATCTTTGTCGATGAGAAATCCGGCGACTGGATATCCTGACTGCTGTCAACGGATACCAGATATGGAATCGCAGTACCATATAATTCTTCTGCACTGACAGTTACCCCTATGCTGACTGCATGACTGACAGGAATAATAAGTCTGCCATCATAAACGATAACCTGTCCCATTGTATCCTTCACAGCCTGATATACCATTTCCATATTCTGCTTATATTCTTTCCCCCATTTTTGCTTTAATTCATCTTTCTCCACACGGATCTCTTTCAGATCTCCCTCATTGATGATCTTGCCCCCGCCATTTGCAGTGTCCGCCTGATCGTTCATTTCATAATAGATCGCAGTCCGGGTCAGAACTGCCATCGCCTTTGTCATTTCCACATTCCACGACGGATCATACAATCCGGCAAGGACATACAAAATATATTCTTCACAGTCGATCAGCCTGTAGTTCTCATTTTGCAGGATACACACATCCCGGCTGCTACTAAGTGCCGCGATCCGGGCATCCGACACATCCCGATAACGCACAAAAAGCCTGGTTCCCACATATGGAATTGCAAATGCTAACAAAACCATGGTGAACCAGGCTAGAATCCTGTTATTTTTCTTCATACCATCACATCCTGTCCTGTCATCATTCCGGAAAAATCCGATTCGCTTCATACGATTTTCCTGTATTATTTATTCTATGATGCACAGGTGCAAAATATGATTGATTCATTATACAAACAGACCATCCGGCTGTTTGCCGATATTACTGTTTATCTCATATACATGATCACTATGCTTTCTTGCCAAGAGCTTTCTTTCTCGCAAGATATTTCTTCTTGATATACTTTCCTGCTGTGGATAAGTCACCTGACTTCCAGCCGGAGGTTTTCTTTGTTGATGGCTTAAGCAAAGATGCCGACTCGTTCTTATTACTGAGGCTCCAACAGAAATAACTGATGTTATATTTGTTAAGCAGCTTCATCCATTTGTCTGCGGATGCCTTGTTAATGGCTCCGTCGCCACTGGCCGGTGATAAACCAAACTCAGATACAATGATTGGAAGCTTCTTCTTTCTTGCATAAGCAACCTTTGCCGGAAGATATTCATTGTGCGCCCACTCACTTGCGTAGAAATGCAGGGAGTACATGATATTCTTATATCCCTTGATCGGGCTGTCTGCAACTTCATTTGACGTTCCATCCGTTCCAAGCTGTGACCAGGTTGGTGTTCCCACGATAATAACTGCTTTCTTGTCGTATTTGCGGATCGTTTTGATAATGTCTGTCGCATAGGATTTGATCTCTTTCCAGCTACAGCCATTTGGCTCATTGCAGATCTCATAAATAACATTTTTATTGTTCTTATATTTCTTTGCCATCGTGGTAAAGAATTTCTTCGCCTGTGACTTGTTCTTATTCGGGTTTCCGTCACTTAAGATATGCCAGTCGATGATCGCATACATACCAAGATCAGTCGCATACCCGACACCTTTATCCACCAGTTTCCGAAGCTTTGCCTGACTGCCGCCACTGCAATAGCCATTGTATTCTTCGGTATACATTGCCAACCGGATCGCATTCACGCCCCAGTCATCACGAAGCGTCTTGAATGCTTTCTTATTCACATATGGCGATCCGACATCCCAGTTGATTCCATGTGTGCTGATACCGCGAAGCTGGAATTTATTTCCCTTACTGTCGACCAGGTCTGCTCCCTTTACAGACAGTCTTCCATGCTTTGCAACCGGTGTTGTAGCTGCCGCTTCCGCCGTTCCATTTCCACCAAATACACAGATTGTAAACAGCATAACAACTGCCATGATCCATGCAATCAGACGTTTTCCCTTTCTCATACGCTCTCCTCCTGTTTTTGCATTTTTCTGTATTTATAGTACCCTACTTTTTCTTTTCTGCCAAGAACCCATGGATCATTTTTTACCGGATTTTATCATTATTTTTACCTTGTTTTTCTTGACAAATAGGTGCGCCCATACTATTATGAGAGCGTATTCAAGATTAACTATGTAATCGCTTTTAAGCGGACGTATGGATTAAGGTTTTAATCGTATTTCTCTCATAAATGATGCACGTTTTCATTGGGTACAAGCAAGAAATATATAAGGAGGTACCCACATGAACAACGGTACAGTAAAATGGTTTAACGCAGAAAAAGGTTATGGATTTATCTCAAACAATGACGGAAGCGGAGATGTATTCGTTCATTTCTCAGCTATCCAGGGTGAAGGATATAAGACACTTGTTGAAGGTCAGCAGGTTACATTCGACACAGAGGAAGATCCTAAGGGTGGTTCAAGAACAAGAGCTACTAACGTTGTAATCGTTAAATAATTTTCTACTTTGAATAAAAAGGCTGAGGCTCTATATCAATTTATTCCGCAGAACACTTTCGTTCGAACAGGTCTGCTTCATAAATTATATAGAGCCTCAGTCTTTTATTAAGTTTTTCTTTTATTATTTCTCTAAGATATCGATATCTAACATTTACAGATCAAGGCTATTTTCATTTTGATATTTTAGGGACATTGTGCCCTTCTTTTTTAACAGAAAACACAGGGATTGCCCCTGTACAGACCATAAGCCCCATTATAAATGACTCGCTATGGTTTCTGTTCAATGCATATGCCTGATTCGTAAATACTCCTGCGCTAACTCGCCAACTAAACGTTGGCTCAGACAAGCGCTCGTATTTACTGGCAATATGCATTTCACGACGAAACCTTCGCTGATGTCATATTATAATGGGGCTTATGGTCTGTACAGGGGCAATCCCTGTGTTTTATATTTAAATTAAACTTTTATTATTTCTCTAAAATATCATAGATCAGATCCATGATCTTGTCGCCTGCTTCTGCGGACATCTTCTGAGCCTCATCATACGAGCTGCCCTTGATTCCATAGTAGAACTTGATCTTTGGCTCTGTACCGGATGGTCTTACTGCAAGCCATGCATCATTCTCTAATTCATAGTAGAGAACATTTGAGTTCGGCATACCGGTCTTAACAGTTTCACCGGTCTCAAGGTTCTTGATCGTCTCCAGACGGTAGTCACGAACAACCTTTGTCTTATATCCGGCGATCTCTGCCGGTGTATTGTCACGAAGCACATTCATGATATGTCCGATCTTCTTTGAACCTTCTACACCCTTCAAAGTTACTGTCTTGATATCATCTACATAGTAGCCGTATTTCTCATACATATCCATCATAACATCCCATAAAGTCTTACCCTGTCCTTTATAGAATGCAGCAGCTTCGCAAAGTGCCATTGTTGCTACGATGGCATCCTTATCTCTTGCATGTGTTCCGATCAGACAGCCGTAGCTCTCTTCGAAACCAAAGAGGTAAGTTCCCTTTCCTTCCTGCTCGAAACGTAAGATCTCACGTCCGATGTTCTTGAAACCTGTGAAGCACTCGATCAGGTCTGTATTGTAATATTTTGCGATCGCATCAACCATGTTTGTTGTAACGATCGTCTTAATGATCGCACCATCCTCCGGCAGCTTGCCATCGCGTGCTTTCATCTGACTTACTTCATATTCACACAGAAGACTTCCTGACATGTTACCGGTAAATACCTTATATTCACCTGTCTTGGAATCCTTTGCATATACACCCAGTCTGTCTGCATCCGGATCAGTTGCAAGAACGAGGTCTGCATCTACTTTCTTTGCAAGATCAAGAGCAAGGGTAAATGCTTCCTTTGCTTCCGGATTTGGGTAATCAACTGTTGGGAAGTTACCATCCGGAAGTTCCTGTTCCGGAACAACATATACATTTTCAAATCCAAGATCAGAAAGAATTCTTCTTGCAGGAATATTTCCGGTACCATGAAGTGGTGTATATACGATCTTCAGATCCTTACCATATTTATCAATAGCATCCTGATGAAGAACCAGCTTCTTCAGTTCGCCCATATATGCATCATCAACTTCTGCACCGATCGTTACCAGAAGTCCTGCTTTGATCGCATCGATCATTTCCATTGTCTTAGTATCCGCAAAATCTGTAATGGCCTTAACCTCTGCCATGATTCCTGTATCATGTGGAGGTGTGATCTGCGCACCGTCTTCCCAGTATACTTTATAACCATTGTACTCCGGTGGGTTATGACTGGCTGTTACATTAATACCTGCTACACAATCCAGATAGCGAACTGCAAATGACAGCTCCGGTGTCGGACGTAAAGACTCGAATCTGTATGCCTTGATTCCATTTGCTGCAAGACATAATGCTGCTTCCATGGAAAACTCCGGTGACATTCTTCTGGAATCATATGCAATAGCAACACCCTTATCCTGTTTGCCCTGCTTGATGATATAATTTGCAAGACCCTGTGTTGCTTTACGGACAACGTACTTGTTCATTCTGTTTGTTCCGGCACCGATGATACCACGAAGTCCTGCAGTACCAAATACCAGATCACAGTAGAATCTTTCTTCTATCTCTTTTGGATCATCCTTGATTGAAAGAAGTTCATCCTTGGTCTCCTGACCAAATAATGGATTGTTGACCCACTGCTCATATACTTCCATATAATTGCGTTCGCTCATTTTAATATTTCCTCCTGTGCGTTCCTTTAAAACATTACACTTAATATATTTCCTAAATCCCAAAGTTAGATTTTCTCACACATGACATTATACATTCAAATTCCTAACTTGTGAACCCATAATGATTGCAAAAATCACTTAAAAATTTCTGCTTTTCTTGTTCATCTGTTATAAGTTTACTGAGTTTTTCAAGATTTGCAGGGGAAATCCAGCATTTTCTGGAGTTCATATAACGATTGCTGACCTTCCAGAACTTCTCCGGATAACTATATAATATGTAGATATATCGATAATCTTCTCCGGTAAGCGGCAGAATACGATCGTATTCTTCTATGATCTTCACCGCCATATTGAAGTTATAATTATTCTTTTCCATGACCTTCCGGATGAACTGATATAAGTCGATCAACTGATATCCGACATGAAACCGGTCGAAATTCACAGTCGCCAGATACCCCCCGCAAAATAACACACTATGGTAATTATATGCTCCATGGCAATATCCGATATGCCCGGCAATATTTGTCCGGTCGCAGGCATCCATCATCGCCTGGCAGTCGATTGCCTGTCTGTAAAATGCGTCATACGCTTCTATATATAAGAGCTCAAAATCATTCTTCGTCGGACGCTTTGAGATAAAGCTCCGGATTTTTTTCATTTCCTGCGTTTTTCGTCTGAAGTTGCCCGGCTCACGGTACGCATACGTTCTCCCCTCTTTTGCATACAGCTCACGCCCCCGGATATGAAATATCGCAAGATTTGCAGCCGCCTGATTCAGATCGCAGATACTTCCGGGATTACATTCCCGTCCCTCAAAATATTCCCGCATCACATATGGATTCCCGTAGCGGTCGCAGGTGATCAGCTCTCCTTCCCGGTTCGGCACGCAGCGGTCAATATGGTGAAATCCTGTCTCATACAGATTTTCCTTAAATTCCCGCTCCTGCTCCAGCCGTTCCTCGCTGCCGTCAAATGGAGATATCTGCCTGATTCCCTGATCCGTTTTCAGGATCATAGATCCCCGGCCTCTGACGGCACCCAGTATTTCCATGTCATATGCTTCGTAGACTTCACTCATTTTCTCAGACAAAAAATCCCCTCCTTGAATTGTCTTCATACTTTGTATGAATCGGAAATCCCGATAAGTAATTGTATGAGGGAACCTTCAAATTCATTCTTAATTTCTGTCCAGAAAATTTGCGCACTTTCTATAATCCACGTATTATATTCAAATAGTCTTGTCTGCCATCCACTACCGCATATACAATAACCGTTTTATTCTCTTCATTAATTTTATAAAAAACCAGATCCTTTTTTAGTATAAGGACTTTATATCCTTGTCGTTTAAGAACAAGGTATCTTGGATCTGTTCCAATATATGGATCATTTCCAAGTTCAAGAATTTTTTTCTCTATATAATCAAGTTGTTCCAAAGCTACTTCATTGCCAAAATTCTGAGCTATATATAAAATTATTTTTCTAATTCCTGCATCCGCAGTATCAGTTCGTATTACCTCATATTCCATACTTAGCCCTCCTGAAGCATTCTACGCAAATCATCAAATGTTTCAGTTATCGGTGCAACACGATTATTTTTTATATCATCCTCTGCCTCAGCTAATATTTCAAGTAACTCTATACGAGCTTTCATATTTTTATATTCTTCATATGAGAGGGCTACCGTATCACCTCTGCCATTTACTGTAATAATTACCGCTTCTTTATTTTCCTTACATTGTTTTGAAATATCATTATAATGGTTTCTTAAATCAGCCGATGGTCTGATTGATTCCTTTAATGTTAACATAAAAACCACCTCCGTTTATATTATATGCAAATTATATCATAATATGTCTATTTGTCCAATGTGTTTTACTGCCTGCAGGATTTCTTCGTTTCTTCGTTTTCCGAAATCGAACAAACCCATACGAATATACAGCAATGATAAATCCGTAGATCAATAAGAGCGGAATACTCAATGATCTCTTTCCATTTATAACTTGGGATCAACGGAATCTGGTGTGCCATCAGTGCTGCTGAGCTAATAACCCTTATTATCACTGTGACCCTCCTGATGAAAAATAAGAGCAAATACGGATATTAATCCGCTGTCCACTCCTTTAACGCTGCGGACAATCTGCGGTCAATATCTTTTCTGGTTGCCTCACATTCCTTTGGATAATCTTTTGCAGCCTTAAAGACAAATTTCAATACAAATTTGAGTCCAACCGGAAGTGCGATCCGAAGCAAAGTTTCCGGCAATACAAAGTGAGTACCATGTTCATAAACAAGAGCATCGTATTCACATGTATGTGGACGTTCCTTTAAACGCTGATCCATACGGCGGACATATTTGCCGGCCTCCCAGAAGCTGTCATCATCCGCACCGATCAGGAATAAGCGGCCTTTTATATTCTCGACCTTTACCATTTCTTCCTCTGTATGCGGTCTTGCCTTTTCCGAATCTATAAACAACCGGGTCGACCGTGTGATATCACCGGAGCCTTTTGTTTCCTCCTCAATCTTCTGCCAATACACCGGATGTTCATAGACAAATGGCATATAAGGCAGCGGCTTTCCCTGCCATGAAAGTGTGGATGCATTCGGTATCGGCCATTCCTTACATCCATCCTTTTCTCCCTGTTCAAATCCCTGCCATACAAAATCACTGGCAGTAAGTCCGATCGTCATCGTAATATCCGGGAAATAAGATGCTGCAACGATCGCATCCATTCCAGCCGTGCTCATTCCCATGATACCGATCTTCCGGTTTCCATGAGCCTGTAACCACTTTATCGCGGTCTGAATCCTTTCCAGAGGGTTGTTGACATGACTGTAATTTTTTCTGCCCGGAGATACACACATAGCATTTACGCCCTGTCTGTGAAGCCATTTTGCTCCACATTTCGCCATATAATCATTCGGATCATCCCCAAATAATCCGATCACGGCACAATCTGCCCCTTTGGGATTTTCGTAATACGTTCCATAAAATCCATCTTTTTCGTTTTCAAAAAATTGTTTTTTCATGTTGTTCTCCTGTCCCTAACACAAGTTAGTATATTCTAACATCCATGGACAGTATACTCTAAATGACTGCCAGATTCCACACTTTCTTACATTTTCTTATCATATTCATCTGCAATACAATATCGGCAGATCAGATCCGTAAGCGCATCGATGACTTTTTCTTTATCATAGTCATTTTCATAGAAAGTCACCTCATGCACAACGGACTCCAATGCACATTGAAGGATCAGGGATGTGGTCTTAAGATCAGAGATTCTGAGCATTTTTTTATTTGTCTCAAGCAGCGAGAAAAATGTCTGAAATGCACCTGCACGCGCCTTCGCTTCCAGTTCGTGCAAATCATCATACTGCAGGGATAAGGCGGATATCTCCTTCTGGAATGCCGTCATATGTTCATGATTATGCAGGATCAGAGCAACGTATCTTCTGACAAATTCCCGTGGAGATGTGATTTCAGATACATCCATAATCGTGATCTCCTGCAAAGACTCATTATAAAGATCCGTGATCAATTCCTCATATAACGACTTCTTATCAACAAAATAGCTGTAAAATGTGCCGATCGACACATTTGCTTTCTTTGCAATCTCATTACTGCTGGTATTATGAAACCCTTTTGTCGAGAACAGCTCGACCGCCGCTTTCTTCAGTGCTTCTTTTTTCTCAATACTTCTTTTCTGTTTTGGGATACGAATTTCTTCCGGCATGTGTTACTCCTTTATGTAAAAAACAATTCCGTTCATATAGTTTTACTGTTTCCAGTATAAGCATATAATAAAATAAAGTCAATAAAACATGAGTATATACTCACATTTCTATTGACAGCAAAATCCCGGCGTGATATTCTACAGCCATACATAATATGAGTTATAACTCACATTTCAAAAAATGGTATATTCTACGTTGCAGAGATATCATTTTTTTGAATACATTGATCGAACGATATGTGAAACTCATAAACAGCAAACTTTCAGATTATGGAAACCATACTGGCTTTTCAAACATATTGAAAGGAAATTTAGGAGGTAAAACATGATAAAGATCGAAAACTGGTCACCAGAAGATATAGCAAAATACGGCAGACTGATCGGGGAAGCATTTGCCGCATCTCCCGGAATTGCCGAGACGATACCACATGATGACCTCGTCAAATCTTTCGAGATCATTACTGAATTCTACTACCGGATGGGTACATTATATGCAACCTCCGAAAAATATGAAGGCTTCCTTGCATACTGGGATAAGAATACCAGACAGCCACTCGGGCCTGCCCTACATATGATCTGGAGAATGCTGTGCGAGATTCCATTTAAATCATTATTAAATATCGCAACCGGATCAAACGAGCAATATAAGAAATTATACCGCAAAGAAAAAGATTATATCGCCATCTCGATGGTAGTCGTCTTACAGGCTTACCAGGGACAGGGCTTCATGAAGAAGGTTCTGGAGCTGCCATTTGCAGAAGCCGCCAAACGTGGCTGCCCCTGCATTCTTGACACCGACAACATCCAAAAGGTTGTCAAATACGAACATTGCGGCATGACGAAAACTGCCGAGAAGAAGATGGCACATGATATCACGCTGTATACCATGGCATATCTCCCTACATCCGCATAAATCCGGACATCATACAACCGCCTGCCGCACCGGCTTCCATCACCTGTAGCAGGCGTTCTTCATTGATACCACCGATCGCATATACCGGAACCGGACAATTCGCACAGATCTCACGAACAAATTCCAGCCCTCTGCCCTTCAGCCCTTTCTTACATTCTGTCTCAAATATCGTTCCAAGCACGATCTGTGTCGCTCCGCTCTTAACTGCAAGCTCGACATCCTCCATGCTGTGACAGGACACACTGATCTCTTTAAAATTCGTTGTCAGTGCATCACGCCAGACATCTGACAAATCCTGCAACACAGGAATCGACAAATGAATATTCTCACAGCCAAGCCGTTCTGCAATCTCCATTCTGGAATGTAGAAAGACAGGTATGCCTGCCGTTTTGTATATTTCTAAAACCTTCGCTGCAAGCTTCTCATATTCTGCATCCGGCAGATCTTTTTCCCGCAGGATCAATGCATGTGGATGCACCTGAGCGACCTTTTGAAGCTGTTCCAGAAAGTCTCCGTTTACCAGCGCGCGATTGGTGATCACGATCGCATGCTCATAACATTTACACATAGATATAATCGTTTAAGACCGGCTGTAAGCCGCCCTTCTCCATATCCTGATACATGGATGCAAAGGAACGATCATCGTTGATCTCGAACTGCTCATCTCCTACATCCTCATCCTCTTTGCCCTCGTATTTTTCTTCATGATCACCGATACCGGTCGATACTCCGGCAGAAACCTTCGTTGCACAGATCTTTGCGATTCCGTTTCGGAATGTTGCGCTCTCACGGCTCGATACCGTGATTCCGGCAAATGGCAGGAACATCCGATATGCACAGAGCACCTGACAGAGCTCCTTCTCACCTACATCCCTTGGATTGATCTTCTCATTATTCACGATCGGACGCAGACGCGGACAGCTCAATGATAATTCTGCATGAGGATATTTGCGGTTGATATAGTAGACATGAAGTGCTGTCGCCAGTGCATCCTTTCTGAAATCATCCAGTCCCAGAAGTGCTGAGAATCCGGCTCCACGCATGCCGCCCATCAGCGCACGCTCCTGCGCATCAAAACGATACGGCCAGACACGCTTATGTCCCATCAGATGCAAGGTCTCGTATTTATCTGTGTTGTATGTCTCCTGAAAAACAGTCACATAATCAACACCACATTCATGCAGATATTTGTATTCATCCACATTTACCGGGTAGATCTCGATTCCGATATTCTTAAAATATTTTCTTGCGATCTTCACCGCTTCCCCGATATATGTAACATCCGAATATGCCCGGCTCTCGCCTGTCAGGATCAGAATTTCTTCCATGCCGGTATGCGCAATAACCTGCATCTCATGCTCGATCTCCTCCATCGTCAGCTTCTTCCGGCGAATGTTGTTATAACAGTTGAAACCACAGTAAATGCAGTAGTTCTGGCAATAGTTTGCAATATAAAGCGGTGTGAAGATATAGACCGTATTTCCAAAATGATTCTTCGTGATCTCCTCTGCTTTCCTTGCCATCTGTTCCAGATACGGTGCTGCTGCCGGTGACAGCAATGCCTTAAAGTCCTCGATCGTACAGCTCTCATGTGACAGCGCACGTTCTACATCTGCCGCAGTATAGGAATCATAGTCATATGCATCCATAGCCGCAAGTACTTTGTCCTTGATATCCGAATCGATCACCTGCATGCCTTCCATATATTCCATATGATTTGTCCGGAACGATGCATCCTGTTCCAGACGATGCTTGCGCGCTAGCGCTTCCTGTGGAAGCTTGTCACTGTCAACAAAATATACCTGATTTTCTTCATTCATTTCCGACTGCCCCCTAACGCAAGAAACCTGTCAAAGGATCCGATGCACTTCCGCCTCTTGCAAGTACACGTCCCATTCCGGTCAGGTATGCTTTTCTTCCGGCTTCGATTGCAAGCTTAAATGCTGCCGCCATCTCCGGTACATCACCTGCTGTTGCAATGGCTGTATTTGCCATGATCGCAGCTGCACCCATTTCCATCGCTTCACATGCCTGAGATGGTTTTCCGATGCCGGCATCCACGATGATCGGCAGGTCGATCTCATCGATCAATACCTGGATCATAGCCTTTGTCGCAAGCCCCTTATTACTTCCAATCGGAGCTGCAAGCGGCATAACAGCAGCCGCACCTGCATTCTGAAGATCCCTTGCTACATTTAAATCCGGATTCATATATGGCAGTACCACGAAGCCTTCCTTTGCAAGGATCTCGGTTGCTTTCACAGTCTCATAATTATCCGGAAAAAGGTATTTTGCATCACGCATGATCTCTACCTTTACAAAATTGCCGCAGCCCATTGCCCGGCTAAGTCTTGCGATGCGGACAGCCTCTTCGGCATTTCTTGCACCGGAGGTATTCGGAAGCAGGGTAACTCCTTCCGGAATATAGTCCAGAATATTCTCACTTTCCTGTGTATTTGCACGTCGTAATGCAAGGGTGATAATCTCTGCCCCTCCCTGTTCGACTGCTGCCTTGATCAGATTCAGGTTGTATTTGCCTGATCCTAAAATGAAACGGCTCTTGAATTCCTTGCCGCCTAAGATGAATTTATCTTCCATGTTGTCTCCTTTTCTCTGCAGAGAAATAAATGTTAGAGTTATATATATTATAATACTCGTATACCTTGACATTACCAACCAAGGGACGCTTCCGCTCGTTGAGTCCTGCAGCGGTACTAAGATGCCGCTTATGCGCCATCAAGTACCGGCGGACTCAAATGCCCTTGTTTTGGTATATCAAGGCATCCGAGTATCATGTAATCTCCAATTTTCTCTAACATTTATTTCTCCATTATCAATTGTAATACTTTGTTTGCTTCATGAGCTGCGCAGGCAGCTACCCGTGGGGCGATGAGTCCTATACCGTCGCCGACATCGGTGCTCTGATCTCCGCACACATACAGGCGGCGCATCATCTGGCGGGTTTGTATCGCATTCGTATCTGCATACCCTGCCATGCCATTTCCTGATACAACAGTTGCATCCGGACACTGCATCAGTAGTTCACGCACCAGCATTGCCTTCTGATCCGGTTTGTCAAATGCTTCACACACGATAGGATATTCACCGAATAACTCCTTTACATTGTCCGGTGTTACTTTCGTCTGCACGGTCTCATACGTCAGATATGGATTGATCTGATACAGGGTTTCGAGCAGGGCTTCCGTCTTCGGCTTCCCGAGCTGGGATATAAAGTACATCTGACGATTGAGATTCGTCACATCCACCACATCGAAATCCACCAGAAGCAAATGTCCGACGCCGCTTCTTGCAAGCATGACTGCAATATTTGACCCCAGTCCACCGATACCTGCAACAGCCACCTTCGCCGCACGTAACTTTACCTGCATCTCTTTCAGAAATCTTGCATCAAATGCACGATCCAGTTCTTCCTGTGAGATCAGCTCCTGCATTTTCTTCTGCATCTCTGTCATGTCTCAACCTCCACCAACAAATCGTAATACTTCGATCACATCTTCATCCTGAATGATCGTATTGCCAAGTCCATCTTTTGGAATAATGTCGAGATTCCGTTCTACAACGACACGTTCCGGCTCAAATCCGGCTTCCTTCAAATATTCCAGAAGATTCTTACCGGCAATCTCTTTTTCTTCACCATTGATTTTTACCATGTATGTTCTCCTATCTTTCATAATTACACATTTTTTGCACTACAGGACATATGCCCTGTAACACAAAAAGGCACCGGATCATATAACCATAACGGTATGATCCGGCGCCTGTTATCTTCCTTGTGAAAAGTGGTGCCCCCAGTTCACAAATATTCATATGAAATTATTTTACCTTATGCAGGGTATTTGTGCAAGGACTTATTCATCTCACTATTGCAAACCGGAGTTTATTAAAGACGATTACCACTCATCTACTTCTATAAGTTTTTCCTGCAATGTCTCCTCAAGATCTGTAAAAGCTGGAATAAAACTATCTCGTATAAACACGATCAATTCATCAATTTCTTCCTCGTTATATATATGAATTGATGTATTTCTTTTTTTCAACATCAGCAGCCAAACAGATGAGTCGTTCACAAATCCGACTTTATACCCGACCTGTAATATTTCTCTTGGCGAACCTGTTTCCGCTCCTTCTACTCCATGCATTCTCAGCACTTCCTGCAATGCTTTCCAGGCAAGTTCAAAAGTCAGATTAAACTGCCCAACAACACCCATTCGATATATATCATTGCTGTCTGCAAGTTCAAAATCTGCTTGCTTTAATATATCAAGGCAATTTGCAAAATTATCTAGTTTTTTCATATATAACAACCCCATCCCTTTCAATTTCTTTTTTTAATTCTTCCGTAACCCTTGAATTCATATCAACCACATCAAAAGAAAGGAGCGAATGGATGTTTTCTTTTATATTCCAATAAAAAGAATCAAAATCCCCACCGTACACAGCTAAATCCACATCACTTCTCTCTGTATGATCTCCTCTTGCCCGAGATCCAAACAAAACTATTTTTATAATTGAATTTTCTTTTGCAAACACTGTAATTTCCTTTATAACTCTATCCGGAAGATTATATGCCATTTGTCTCCCTCCATAACGGATAATTCTTCTCTCAGTTTACCACAGCATATTTTATTTTTCTATAGGCATATTCATACAGTATCATGAGGATTTTTTAAGGATATATTTTTGAATATTTTCATCCTACATCTTAAAAATCTGCTTTGCCTTGCCATTTGTAAATTGTATAACCGGTCCTGAAATTATAACTGTGATGATCGTACATGCTCCAAACTTTCCTCCCAAAAGCACGCCTGTCACGACCATTAAAATATCTAATATCATACGAACGATCTTAACCTGCCAGTTATTTTTCTCTGCCAATGCAAAGGTTACTGCTTCATAAGAACCTCTGCCAAGAGATGCAGATGCATACAGACCTGTTCCAACTGCAAATAAGACCACACCTGCCAGCATAATGAAGAAATTTATCCACATGTATTTGCTGTATATATGGCATTTTGCAAATACATCCACACACCCACTGTACACAACCTGATACAAAAATGTTCCTATATGAATCTGCGACCTGTCATAAATAGCCGCAAATAAGATCATCACAACAGCTACAACAAACGAAGCCATTCCGATACTTATATGAAATGTTTCTGAAATACCCTGCCACAAAACTGCAAGTGTTGCGCCTCCAAATCCCGCATACAAGGCAAGTGTGATTCCATAAGCTGCAATAACAGAACCTACTATAATTATCACTATTTTTTTCAACCAATTCTTTGATGACATCATGTTCTTCCTCCATCTTCTGTAATTACATAAATAAAAAAGACTATAGAGCATACTGTTATGTTCAGAAACAGCAAAATCTATAGTCTTCTTTAACGCCGAGACAAGCATTTATATTGTTCTATATATACTGCATTGTATTGTTTTTGTCAATCTTACAAAGCTGAAGGATTAGACTTTTCATTCACCTGTCCTGAATTCCGCTCATCCATATTGCACAGACACGGAACAAATTCAAAACAGTTTTCCCTCTTACCGAGCTTACAGATACCACATTCGTAGTTTATCCTAATTTTTCTACCTTGTTTCTCTGTATTTTCTTCAAAAATACATATCCCGCTAAGCATGAGATAAATTCTGTAATCGGGAACGCCCACCAGATCAACGAAACACCTATCTGACCATTTCTTACAAAGACAGAAAAAATCGCTGCCAATGGCAATATGATCACAAGCTGTCTGAGAAGTGATATGACAAGCGACTCAAGGCCGCCATTCAATGCCTGATAGATTCCCTGATATGCCACATTGATTCCGGCAAATATAAAACTGATCGAGATAATTCTCATTGCACCGATAAAATACGCTCTTGACTGACCTGCATTGAACAGCGAAGCAAAGGCATTTGGAAAAATCTCTGTGATGAGAACGCCCAGGATCATCAATGCTATGGTATAAATAAGACCATAGCGGATTCCATCTTTGATCCTTTTCTTGCTTCCCATGCCATATGCAAAAGCTATGATCGGCGTGATTGCATCTCTCAGTCCAAATGCAAGGAACAATACAAACTGCTGCACCTTATAAAACAATCCATATGCCGTCTGGGCGGAAGGATTGAACTTTAAAATAAGATTCATCGCATAAACCATAATTGACATAAGTGCCTGTGCAATGATAGCAGGAAGACCAATGGAATATATCTCTTTCATAGTTCTGGCACTTGGCTTCATATGTTTTATTCCATGTTCAAATTCCTTATTTAACTTCAGATGAAATACCAGAAGCAAACCGGCAGATACGATCTGTCCTATGACGGTAGCATATGCGGCTCCCGCTACTCCCATTTCCGGAACAGGTCCGATACCATAAATCATGATCGGGTCAAGAATAATATTTATAACAGCTCCCGCAACCTGACCGATTGTTGAATAAAGGGAACGTCCTGTTGCCTGTAATAATTTTTCAAATAATGAAAAGAAGACAATGCCAAAGGACAACACACAGCAGACCCGCAAATATGTTGTTCCCATCGAGATAACTTCCGGATCAACGGTCTGAGATGAGATGTAGGCTTTCACTCCAAAGATACCAAATAACAGACATACCACATAAATAATTCCACCAAGAAATAAGCTGTTGCCTGCGACTCTTGCTGCTTTTTTCATATCTCTCTGCCCAAGTGTCATGGCAAGAAGTGCATTTGTTCCTACACCTGTTCCGATTCCCACAGCCACCATAAGCATCTGAACCGGAAATACCAGTGTGAGTGCATTTAATGCTGCTTCACTCCCCACCTTCATATTGCCTACAAATGCACTGTCCACGATATTATAGACCGCCTGTAATGCCATCGACAGGATCATCGGTATTCCCATCTGAACCATCAGCTTATTTACCGGCATCTCCCTCATCTTATTACTTTCCGCCATCTTAATTTAATCCTCCTTTTTTCACATAAAAAAAGTGTGTACTTATCTTATAAGTTGGACTTACGCTGATAAGCTACACACTTTTTAATGGCAATATATAATTAAAAAAAAGAGCAGCAAAACTGGATTTACGCATGTTTGCTACTCGTTCAAGACGTTATTATATTTCTCATTTTCGAAAAAGTCAAACGAAAAATTGGGATGGCTTTAATCCGACAATCCATCCAGTGAATTGCAGAAAGATAAAAACCGTCTGTTAAATTTCTCGTCCATATTGCCTGATATCCTCCAATAATAACTGATTCCTACAGGTATCCATATTCACTAAATCCACACTGAAAAGTGTTGGCAATTCTTCCACTTTTTCAACAAGTGATTCAAAGTTATCCACACCCGAAACAGCAATATCAATATCGCTTCTTTCCATCGCTGTACCTTTTGCCCTTGAACCATATAATATTACTTCTTGCACTACTCCACAATCTTAACTCTGCCCGACTTTCTTGGTTTGCTGTGTGGCTGCTCCTTTGATACATAACTTCCAGCCAGATGAGTGCGGTTAAAATATGCCATATGAAACCAACTCCTTATTTCTCTTATCTCGGACAAATAATGATCCGGCGTTTTTTTGCTACACTCATAGCTTACATTGAAATATCACGCAAAAAAGTACGCGCTTTTTTATTACATAGTCACCTTTTCGTAACCACTTACTTCATTAAAAAAGATCCAGCATATTATCCAGATAGACAACCTCCCGAACGTGCAGTTGATATTCCGGTTTTGTCATGTAATAAAGCAAAAATTCCAAGATCAATGCACTGCCAAGGCTTCGCCCTTCAATCTTAAAATGAGAAAATCCCATCGGCAGATATGTTTCTTTTATATCATTGATTCCGATAAATCCCGGATTTGTCATTGCCTTTGAAAAACGATAACCGCCCATGACATCTGAAGCCGTACACTCATGCTCCGGGCAATCCTCTCCAAGATTCTTGCGACTGACCGTTTCATAACATTTGCGTCTGTCCTTACACCCAAAGGAACAACATTCATTACACAGGAATTCCACTTTATCCCTCTGCGACTGTGTCAGTGTTTCCCATTTTTCCCATGCCTTATTCAATCGGAAATCCGGCACAACATAACGGAAATCTTCCCGATCTGTCTCCTTTACCAACTCCTCAAAATCTGTCAGAACCTTTGTAGTCGATGATACAAAATAAAAACCCGGATACTGCTTTTTTAGGTAATCTAACAACAGCTCCGAATGGACGATCACCCCATTTTCTGCCTTTCCGTTTTTCTCAAATAATCTGCAAAGCTCGTTACATCTCTTATCCGCCAGATGCTCCTCACAAAGCAGGGAGTTGCTGAAGGTCAATCGGGCTGAGATTCCATACTCGTCCATCAATTCCCGTACATCCTCCGGATCACAATCACCATATCCAACACGTCCGCCACCCCACAGACAGTCCGCCGGAGCACCATAGATCGAACCGATCTCGCACCAGTCATAGAAATATTCTCTGTGCTCCCGGAACAATGGCAGGAATACACGATACAGCTCATAGAATTCGAACAGCCCCGGTAAATGATAATATGCTGTTTTATCTGCATGAATGCATGCGTTTTTCGGTGCTTTACTAAATGTAATTGTAAATGGCTTCTGCATATATTACCTCATTTTATACTTTTTTTACATTTTCCTTTATTTTATACTTTTTTACAAGATAATTTCTATAAAGTAAGAACGCCGATAGTTCCCGACTCTCGAACGTGACCATTATATAAGAAAAAGCAACCCGGCAAACATGATCACCCCGATTACATTTGCTTTTGCCGGAAGTTTTGTTGGCAGGATCACGATTGCAAGCGGCAGCAGATTAAAAATACATGCCCATGCCGGAAGTGAAGTTTTTCCTGTCACAACAGCAATAAAAAATGCTGCCGCAAATACCAACATTCCCAGATATCCCAGATACATCGTATAACAGGTTGTCTTAAAGAAATCCCATACCGCGTGCAGAGCTTCTTCTGTCAGATTTAATTTTACAAAAAACCATTCAACCAGACAACAGAACAGATGATGCAATGCAAGATTGATAAACATGACAAGTGTTGTTATTAGCATGATCAGATAATATGTTTCTGAATACTGCTGCATCCAATCACAAAGAGCTATGTATCCGAATATCTCAAGCGTCATTGCACACACGCCCAACAACATCGCAACCGACAGATTCTTCAGTGGCATTCCATGAAAGGCTACCTTGGATTTTTCATAATCCTTAAAATTTGTCAGATTGACTTTTCCATTTGGAGCATATGTCAGAAATCCATCTGAAATCCCACACAATATATGCCCGATCAATGCCATCACCATAAATATTTTCCACTGTAACATAATATCTATTCTCCTTTATAAAAAAAATATGCCAATGCAGTTAGCCTCTGCTAACTATATTAGCATATTCTTCATCAACCATGCAAATGCTTTCGCCGTCCGGATCACCATATTAAATTATAAACGTTTCCAGATCATCCGGGATCAGAAGATTCCCACTGAAATATTTTCTTCCTTCTTCATAATACAATTCTTTTCGATGTGAAAGATTCCGATCCTCTGTATGATACAGCAGCAGATTTTTCACATGCAATTCTTCTGCAAACTCACAGGCATTTTTCACTGTTGAATGATGCTTCTCGTATGGATGGAATATATCCGCCTGACCATCCAGACAAAATGCTTCGTGCAACAACCATGTACTGTTCTCTGCATACTTCTTTTCACATGGATTGTATGGTTCATCTCCGCAGCAGGTTAATCTCTCTCCATCTCCCAGTTCCATGCAGAAACCGAACTGTTTCGCTTTTGTGGATTGGATATCAAAAAATGTAACCCGTTTATTCAAAATTTCAACAGACTCTCCATTTTTAACTGCTATCAGATGCAGCCGTTTACCGATAAAATCTGTCTCTTTCTTTGGCAGAAGTTTTCTGGCCAGATCAAGCAGCAGATCAATGACTTCATCATGTGCATATATCACAGCTTCGCCTTCATATTCGCCCTGCTTCATATGCTGGCATATCATACGGATCATCCATATGATACCCGTAATGTGATCGATATGTTTATGTGTCACAAAGATAGTTCTAACCTCTTTCCAGTCAATTCCGGCATGCTTTAACTGATGCAGAATGGCACTTCCACCGCCACCATCCACCATAAAATATTTCTCATTTTCCTGCAACACAAAACAGGTGTTATAACATTCCGTAACAAGTGCACTTCCTGTTCCAAGCATCGTAACATTCATAAAGTATCACCTTCCTCTGATCGTTCCTTTTGTTCTTTCCATCACCCATGCAAATGCTTTCGCCGTCCGGATTCCCGGTTCTTTAAAATGATTTCCCTGATTCCATTCCAGTATACTGTCAATCTCCTGCTCCTGTAGCCATCCATACAATTCCCGGATACAATCGCCTACCGTAGCCATAACCTGATTCTTCGTTCTTTCTTCCCGATCACCAAGACTCAGATAAACAACCGGGCTTGCAATCCCATATTCTTTCACATACGAAAGAAATCCCGGAAACCAAACTGATGGGGATGCTGACGCTATCCCGGCAAACCTGTCCGTCTGGCAGGATGCCCAAAGTGCAAACAGTCCTGCAAGGGAATATCCACCGAGATAATAAGTCTTTCTTTCATCCTTGCACAATTCCAATATCTGCACCAGTAACGCCGATGCGCCCTCGCCAAAATTTTCATTTCCAAATACAGCAGGTGCTCTCCACGGAGACAGATCCTGATTCCAGCTATCTACTTTAACTGCGACCATCTGAAATTCCAGAGAAGTCCTCTTCTTTATCTCTGAAACCTCATTTTCTATATCATGCACATCATGATCTCCCACTGGCTGAATCAATACAATATTTGCTTCCGGATCACCATATTTATATACAACCATTTTTGCTCTCCAAATTTAAGTATATTATTATAATATCTGAAACACCACCACTCCGCAAACACATAATATACTTCCCTTTCTCCTGAAATACCGGACAAAATAGCGCTATCTGATCAAGGCACTTCGATTATATTGCTGACTCTGATATACGTTCCATTTATATATGCCTCAAGCCAGATCGATGTATCCGGATATGTATATTCTGCCGGCAGCTGCAATTCACCTTCTGCTGCTCTGTCCAAAAGAAGCGAACCATCCCGCTCAATATGCCAGCCCAGATTATCATATCCTTCAACTTCATCTCTTATGATCACGCCATTTTCATAAGTCAGGGTAAATGCTTCAACAACCGGTGTTTCTGCAATTAACTGATATCTGTGTGAAAAATACCGGATACTTCCAAATCTTCCGTTTTCCTTTTTATACACAACCGTTGCATCGCAGTCTCTGAAATTAATACCGGCTTCCCTGCCAACGATCGAGCCGGTTTCAGGTCCGGGTGTTCCAACCATACCTGATACATTTACATTTATCCAGTCTTCAGAACCATAAATTTCTCCGCCTGCAATTCCTACATACGTTCCTCCAGACACATATGCCTTTTCAAAAGTGATATTCTTCACCTGCAAGGAATAAGAATATCCTACAAATCCGCAATGTCCACCGTATTTTGTATCTATATGCATATTTTTTATTATATGATTTTGTCCATCTATAAGCCCCACAAATGTAGTGTACTCAAGATATCTATCTGGTCTGTACCATCCGCCCATCGGAACCCATTCCAGACCGTCAAGATCTATATCCGCCTCAAGGTAGAGTTCCACGGAATCATTATACCCTTTGACTGCATTGACATAATACACAACTCCAGCCAGTTGTTCCTTTGTTTCTACATGAAACACGGGAGCATTTTCTAATGCCCAGTCCGTGTCCGCAATCTCCATGATCGAGCCGGTATCCCCATAATTTTCCCAGTCTGTTTTTGTCGGATCATAGTCCTTGTTGTTATAGGTTTTCAAGTTACCTCGTCCGGCAGCATACTCCGGATCTGGATACGGATAGTCCCCATAAACACTGTCCTCTGAGTCTGCATATGAATATTCTTCATAAGTACTGTCTTCCCGATTTGTATCTGTATAATTCTCGTATATTGATTTTGGAATAAATATGCCGAAAAGCACTCCGAATAAAATTATAAATATTTTCCACATAGTAATTTCCCCTTTCCCATTATATAAACCCTATCTTTTTGTTACTACTGTATCAAAGACATATTTTTCTTTTATCTGCTTTAACATCTCCATATGCGGCATCTGCAAATGCTTCTGCTGATCCTCCTCCGATTCCCATTCCTCTACGAGCAGCAGTTTGTCCGGATCTTCGACATCCTCATAATAATTATATGACACACATCCTTTTTCCTTCCGAATCTGATCTAAAATCCCGGATGCCATCACAGCCTCAACAAATTTCCCTCTCATCCCTGATTGTGTTGTATATCTGACAAGCAAAACGATGTTTCTCATTTTTTCTCTCCTGTTATTTAGCCCCGTCAGCTTATGTATTACTTGCTTTCCTTCATGTCAAACAGATTTTCCCTTAATACACAGTTACCTCAATGTTTCACCCAGAATTATAAATTTTCCGCCGCATATAGCTTCCTTGTCTGTTTCCGGTTACGCCGGCGTCCCAACCTCGATCAGATTTCCATCCAGATCATAGAAACGAACCACCTTCTGTCCCCAACTGTGAACCATAAGTGGATTTACATATTCAATCGATGGATATAACCGCTCCAGCTTTTCAACAAAAGCTTCGATATCCCGCTCCTCAAAATATAGCTCGGTGGAATTATTGTGGGATATCACATCTCTTTTAAGAAAATCTTTCCATATCCTCTCATCCTGCAATACTAATCCTTCCGTCAGAATCAGATTTCCGTCATTATCTAATATTGGTTCGAGTTCAAACAGATCATGGTAAAATTGCTTTGACCGTTCAATATCTTTCACAACAATTAACACATTCCTCAGTCTCATTCTACACCTCCATATTTTTATCTGTTTTAAATAATCTCCTGTCTTTCACATAAAATGTCACATTTACCTTCGGACTCAAACAGGCACTCGTATTTACCGGCACTATGCATCTCATTACGAAATCTTGGGTAATGTCAATATATAATTAGCTGGATGCAGTTATAATTCCACCTTTATTTTTTTACTTCTTAATATATTTATCTGCCATAGACAGCAGCGTTTCTCTGTTGTTCAACTCAGGACTGCCAAGCACCTGATTCAGAAGCTCCTGCAGGATATCGCCGATCTCTTTTCCCGGCTTTACGCCAAGTGCGATCAAATCCTTTCCATTGATGGCAAGCTGTTTAATCGTCAGACAATCTTTCGCATCCGTGATCTCCTGATACAATTTCTCCAGATGCTCGATGCTGCCTCTCCGTTCTTCTAACTTATAATCACTCTGCGCCGCCATATCCGCCCGGCGAATCTTGATATAATAAGGGAAGAAATCTGCTCCCATCCTGCTGAGTGCTTTTCGGAAGGTTGTCTTTTTCAACATCTCCCCTAAACCATAATCATGCCACAGCACCATCTTGCATACCAGATCTGTCGTTTCATTGTCAAACCGCAGTCTGCGAAGCACCTTACGGGCAATCTCTGCCCCCTTCTCATTATGTCCATAGAAATGGTCGATACCATTTTCATCCACTGTATGACATTCCGGCTTTCCCACATCATGAAGCAGCGCAGCCCATCTGCATACTGTAGTTGGCTCAATAACCTTAACTGCTTCCATCGAATGAACTCCTACGTTGTATTTGTGGTATGGATTGTTCTGCGGCTGTTCCATCATTCGGTCAAATTCCGGCAGGATATATGCTGTTATACCTGTCACATATGCTTCCATCAATTTCTCCGGATGCGCAGAAGTCAGCAATTTGTCAAGCTCCACGCGGATACGTTCGGCACTGATATCCTGTAAGAACTGTGCCCGCAGGATCATCGCCTTTCTGGTATCCCTCTCGATTGTGAAATCAAGCTGGCCTGCAAACCGGATCGCCCGAAGGATTCTCAGGGCATCTTCGTCAAACCGTGCCAGCGGATCACCGACCGCCTTAATGACCTTATTGTCCAGATCATCCATTCCACCGAACAGATCGATCACACCTGCTGAAGGACTGTATGCCATAGCGTTGATCGTAAAATCCCTACGCTTCAAGTCTTCTTCTAAATTCGCAGTAAATTCCACAGAATCCGGTCTTCTGTGATCGGAATATTCTCCATCCACCCGGTAGGTGGTTACTTCATATGCCTCTTTACCAAACATAACCGTAACCGTACCATGCTTAATTCCAGTATCGATCGTCCGTCTGAATAACGCCTTTACCTGTTCCGGTCTTGCTGCTGTCGTAATATCCCAGTCTCCCGGTTCTCTGCCAAGAATACTGTCTCTCACACAGCCACCAACAATATAGGCTTCATATCCGGCAGCTTCCAGTGTCTCTATTACCTTTTTCGCATTCTCCGGCATCCTGATCTCCATATCACAACCTCCTCCTTGGGTATTTCTATGCCTTTCTGTACACAATACCATTACTTTATTTTTTGATAGGGTATCTCTCATCTTCTCTTCTAGTATACCCTATGATCTATCCTTCTCTTGGGTATCACTTCTGTTTCTTAGCTGTCATACCCACGCGCCTGCCCTTCTCTTGGGTATCACTTCTGTTTTCTAGCTGTCATACCCACATGCCTACCTCTCACTTGGGTATCATTTCTGTTTCTTAGCTGTCATACCCACATGCCTATCTCTCTCTTGGGTATCACTTCTGTTTCTTAGCTGTCATACCCACATGCCTACCTCTCACTTGGGTATCACTTCTGTTTTCTAGCTGTCATACCCGTATGCCTACCTCTCACTTGGGTATCACTTCTGTTTCTTAGCTGTCATACCCGTATGCCTATCCTTCGTCTGGGTATTAACAAGCTTTTTCATCCAATATACCCTCAAGCGTCATCATCTATACCATATACTTCATGATTGCGCCATCATCTATGCCATATTTCATGATATCAATTGAAAACAGCATATTCCATCCCAAATATATATTACATTAAAATAGGTGATAACAATCTATTAATATGTTTGTTATCACCTATTGCAAGTATCATAAATTCTGCAAAATCAAATACACTACTTATCTATCATCTGCTAATGGCTACTCTTTCTTTTATCATACTTTGCCAAAGTATACCATCGTCTTTGCCGATGTTCCTCTTAGTATGCCTTGCCAAAGTATACCATCGTCTTTGCAGGCTTACCGCAATGTACACAGACATCGGACAGATGCTCCTGCTCAAATGGCATACATCTGGTTGTTGCACCGGTCTCATCCTTGATCGCTTCCTCACAGGCTCTGTCGCCACACCACATAGCTTTGATGAATCCCTGCTTTCTTGTCAGAATGTCAGTGAATTCTTCCCAGTTATGAGCCTCATGTGTATTGGCATCTCTGTGAGCAGTTGCCTTTGCAAGCATGTCTGCCTGCATCTTCTCAAGGATCTCTCCAACTGCTTCTGTAATATTATCTAATGACACAACTGTCTTTTCTCTGTTATCACGACGTACGATAACTGCCTGACCAGCTTCGATATCCTTTGGTCCGATCTCGATACGAACCGGAATGCCGCGCATCTCCTGCTCAGAGAATTTCCAGCCTGGGTTCTTATTAGAATCATCCAGCTTAACTGTGAACTTCTCAGAAAGAGCTGCCTTGACCTCCTGTGCCTTTTCAAGAACGCCTTCCTTCTTCTGGTTGATCGGAATGATCATAACCTGTGTAGGAGCGATTCTTGGTGGAAGCACCAGACCGCTGTCATCACCATGAACCATGATGATCGCGCCGATAATTCTGGTTGACATACCCCATGAAGTCTGGTGTACATACTGTAATTTATTATTTGCGTCTGTATACTGAACGCCAAATGCCTTGGCAAATCCATCTCCGAAATTATGGCTTGTTCCGGACTGAAGTGCCTTACCATCATGCATCAGAGCTTCGATCGTATAAGTAGCCTCTGCACCTGCAAACTTCTCTTTATCTGTCTTACGTCCCTTGATCATAGGAATAGCCAGAACCTGCTCACAGAAATCAGCATAGACATTTAACATCTGGATGGTTCTTTCCTCTGCTTCTTCTGCTGTAGCATGTGCCGTATGACCTTCCTGCCATAAGAATTCCATCGAACGAAGGAAAGGTCTGGTTGTCTTTTCCCAACGAACAACTGAACACCACTGGTTATAAACCTTTGGAAGATCTCTATATGAATGAATGATATTCGAATACAGATCACAGAACAGAGTCTCTGATGTAGGTCTTACACATAAACGCTCCGGAAGTGGATCCAAGCCACCCTGTGTTACCCATGCAACTTCAGGTGCAAATCCTTCTACGTGATCCTTCTCCTTCTGAAGAAGACTTTCAGGAATGAACAATGGCATATATACATTTTCTACGCCTATTTCCTTGAATCTTCTGTCGAGTTCCTTCTGTATATTTTCCCAGATGGCATAACCGGCCGGTCGTAAAATCATGCATCCTCTTACACTTGAATAATCTGTAAGCTCTGCTTTCTTTACAACATCTGTGTACCACTGGGCAAAATCTTCGTCCATGGAAGTAATAGCCTCTACTAATTTCTTTTCATTAGCCATCTCAATTTTCTCCTTTATATACTCATAAAATAATTCTATCGTGTAACCTTTTAAATGTGTCTGACATCTATACCTGTCTTTTAAAAAGTTACATACCTTCTGTCATTATATAGATATAGTCCAATATTTTCAAGGGATTTTTGCTTGTTCTCATAGCTTGTTCTCGTGGAATTGTTCTTATAGAATGCAAAATATTTTTTTCTTGCATTTTCTACCAATTGTGTATATAGTATCCATGATAAATTGCGTATATAAACCGAGGGATAAATAAATGAGTGAACAAGAACAGACCCATTCTTCCTTCCATCTGAAAAATGGAACAGACAAGTCAGGCAGACTTCCCATCTCCGAACAATACCTGCAGGAAAAAGAGCTTCCGAATCAGACCGAAGACATCAATACCAAAGGCATGACCGAGACTGCTATCCTGCGGTTAAAATCAACACAGGAACTATCAACAAACAAGACAAATAGTATCACAGGCTCAAGCTACAGTATCACAGCCTCCTATCAGGATATGATCAAAGATCAGCAGGCATCCCTGTCCAGACAGAGGAAAACGACACATACCTTCAAAGTTATGAAGATAACCATTATCGTTGTTCTGATCCTCACAGCAGCATTTGTCTCAATCTATTTCGTTATGACCCATCTTCCTGAAAAACGGGATGAACGGACAGTTGAAGAAAAACTGTGCGATTCCCTATGGACAGTAGAGGATCAGGGGAACTTTACCTTCTCAGAAGATATGACCGTCACCGAAAAAGGGCAGACGACACGGACAGGAACCTATGAGATAAATGATCAGAACGTTCTTATTATGACTTTCAGGGACGAAATCATAAGCTACTTAATAGAATATGACAGCGATGGAAATATGCGCTGGGTTCACAGCTATAATGGCTTTGAAGATGTAATCTATCCGACATCTATCCCAAAAACCAAATAGATATATGTAGTAGACAGATTCAGCTATCAGCATATTTTTCACCCTCAAATTTTATTTGAAAAAGATTAAACCGCCTTCATCCCTTTATTTATCAGGGTTGAAGGCGGTTTTTATCAACACATTTTGTCCTATAGCTTCGGTTTTTATCTCTAAAATTCATCCAGCTCGATAATCTCGAATGCCTTGCCTTCCGGCTCATTCTTAAATACCATGTGTTCTCCTGTCACAGGATGTTCAAATTCCAGCCTGGATGCATGAAGACCGATCTGTTTATAAGATTTTTTTGTCTTCCGGAACTTAGGATTGTACTTTGTATCACCCCAAATGCCTGCTTTTTTACCAGCCATCTGAACACGGATCTGATGTGTTCTGCCTGTGATAAGATTGATCAGCACATAGCTTAAGATTCCATCATCTGTCTCCATGACATCTAACACTTCATAATCAAGCTCTGCTAATTTTGCTCCCGGTGTATCTTTATCCACAATCCTTGTGACATTGGTCTGGTTATCATGAATCAGATAATTCGTAATCGTTCCGGCATCATTCGGAAGTTCACCTGTTAAGATCGCCTGATAATATTTGACCATCTCACCATCTTCGCTCTGTTTAGACAATTTTGCCGCAGCTTCTTTATTCTTTGCAAATAACATAATGCCGCCAACCGGTCGATCCAATCTGTGGATCGGTGCCAGATACGGTTCCTCTGTCCGATGCTCTTTCTCAAAGATACGGAGCTTCAACATACTGACCATATTTTCAGAATTCTTCTTATCCGGCTGTGATGGCAGTCCGTACGGCTTCACAGCAACCAATATATCATTATCTTCATATAATACTTCTATCTTCATCTGTTATCTCCTTATCAGAACCTCTTACAATCCAAAGCCCTGATACGCTCTCTCCTGCCTGAATAATTTCTGTCTCACTACATTCTGAATCTGTATCCTACGCCCCATACAGTCTCGATATACTGTGGCTTAGATGTATCAAATTCAATCTTCTCGCGAATCTTCTTAATATGAACCGTTACGGTCGCTATATCCCCGATACTCTCCATATTCCAAATCTTATTGAACAGTTCATCCTTTGAAAATACTTTATTCGGATTGCTTGCAAGGAAGGTCAAAAGATCAAATTCCTTATTTGTAAATACCTTCTCTTCGCCATCCACATAGACACGACGATCAGTTTTATCGATCTTCAAACCACGAATCTCGATCACATCATTCTGCAATGCAGTTGAACCGATCAATCTCTCATATCTGGAGATATGTGCTTTTACTCTGGCAACCAGTTCGCTTGGACTGAAGGGTTTTGTTACATAATCATCAACACCAAGTCCCAATCCACGAATCTTATCAATATCATTCTTCTTCGCTGTTACCATGATGATCGGAATATCCTTCTTCTCACGAATCTGACGACAGATTTCAAATCCATCCAGATCCGGCAGCATCAGATCAAGCAGGATCAGACTGTAGTCATTCTCCAGTGCCTTATCCAGACCCTTTGCTCCGTTTGTCTCTATTTCGACTTCAAAATCATTTAACTCCAGATAATCTCTCTCCAGTTCTGCAATACTAAGTTCATCTTCAATTATCAATATTCTGCTCATCTTTATTTTCCTCCTTGATGTACTTCTTCAATGTGAAATAGATCGTTGTACCCTCGCCTTTCGTACTGGTTGCCCAGATCTTTCCACCATGTTCTTCCACGATCTTCTTACAGATAGCAAGTCCCAGTCCGCTTCCGCCTCTGGAACGTCTTGCATTGTCTGCACGATAGGTTCGGTCAAATATATGCGGCAGGCTCTCTTTATCAATACCCCGTCCATCATCATTGATCGATACCTTGATCATCTTCTCACTTTCCTCTATAGAAATGTCAATATGACCTTCCTCTTTGTCTGTATACTTGATTGCATTCGTAACAACGTTGTTGATAACTCGCTTCAACTGATCCGGATCAACGACAACCTTTACATCTTCTGCACAATAGTTATTATAAGTAAGAGTCATATTATGTGACAACAGATCTGCCCGAACCTCTTCCATACAATCATTAAAATAATCCTTAACTGATACCCTGTGGAATTCATATGGTATCGCATTGTTCGTAATATTTGTATAGAGCGACAGCTCATTAATCAACGCATCCAATTCATTTGCCTTATTATAGATCATCTTCAGATAGCGATCCTGTTTCTCCGGCGTATCTGCCACACCATCCATCAGACCTTCGACATAACCTTTGATCGTCGTGATCGGCGTTTTCAGATCATGGGAAATATTACTGATCAACTCTCTGTTCTCTTCCTCATACTGCATCTTAAGCTCAACAGACTCATTCAAACGTACCCTCATGTCATTAAATGACCGGCATAACTCTCCGATCTCATCTTTTCTGCTGCTGCTCACGTCGACCGGGCTGTTCAAATTTCCTGTACCGATCTCCTCTGCTGCCTCTTTTAATCGTACCAACGGTCGAATAAACTGTGTATATACCAGCGCTAACAATGCCGTCGTCAACACAAGCATGATCAAAAACATCATAAAAATGAAACCCACAAGTGCACTCTTAAACTGGCTGACATAATTACCATAGTAGGTAACCAGAAAAACGCTGATCGGTTTTCCGTCAATCTGATAATCAATCTCATTACACAGATATGCTTGCGGGGTAGTCAACATATATTCATAGGTTTTTCCATTCTCTCCAAATGAGTATGAACCTTGTGCCCCCATATCTTCCACACTGACTTCCGATAAATTGTTATCCTGATCAATGTCTCTTTCACCATTTGTATAAATGGTTCTTTTAGTAAGTAACGAGGATTCCAGTTCCTCTATATCTTTCTGTATTCCGGAATATACAAATTCTCCGTTCAGATAGACGAGAACCGATGTCCTGTAATTTCCAGCTTTCTGATTCAAACTTTCAAAATATTTTTTATCATAAAATTTATTGGGATTTGTCTGCAGATCTTCCTGTACCTCCGACATGATAATCGACAGATTTCTATAGGTCTCCTTGATCGGATCACTAATGGAATATAATGACTGTATACTATATCCATCTCCAAACATTTCTGACAGATAACTTCGTCCGATCACAATCGTTCCTATCACCATGATCAACACGATAAAAATCCAAACCGAAACCAATGCCCATTTAACTTTTTTAATGATCTTCATATGTTTTCCTTTATAAAAAATTTTCAATACCCATCTCGTAATCTTTCTGATTACTCGATGTCTTTTCCTTCGCAATGCTCATCTCGTAATCTTTCTGATTACTCGATGTCCGTGCTTCGCACTATAGAATAAAAACTACATAGACCTCATTGTAAGCAAGCTTACATTCGGTCTATGTACTTTTTATTCTGCATTGCTCGGCTTACGCTCATTATATCATGCTTTTGCAGCCTCTTATATGAAGTTTTTATAAAGAAAACGAATGATAGATGGATCTGCATACATTGTTACTTATTTTTCTTGCCAAAGAAATGTTTTTTCTTTTTTCCGGTAGTTTCTGCTGCCGCAATCTCCCGTCTGGTCTGCTGCATTTCCCGGATCACGGTATCCAGTCTTCGGTACCGCTCCTCAGCCCGCTCGTCCTGTTCTCTCATAATGACATCCATCTGCTTTGCTATCTGCTCGGTTGTCTCCGCTGTCACTGCCTGACTGATTGGCTTAATATTCTCCTTTATGGAATTTCCAACGATCTTTGACATCACGGACTGGAACTGAACCAGCTTGAAATCCACGATCCTTGCCTGATCGTCATCCACATCTTCACCGATCTGTGTTACCGTATTCACTAACTCCGAGGTAAAATCTGCCTCTACCTCTTTGGATGCATCCTCTGCCGGAACACCATTTTCCAAAATATCATACATTTTCTGCACCAGTTCATGTATTGCCTTAAGCTGAATTCCGCGATCCTTCAATTCCTTTATCTTCTTTAAAATGCGGATATCCTGCTCATCATAATATCGATGTCCCATATCATTCCGCTTGATCCGCATATCAAGTTCCTCTTCCCAATACCTTAATACATGAGGCTCCACATCAACCAGCTTTGCCGCTTCCTTTATCAGATATTTATTTCCCATTTATATGTACCCTCCTGCTTTATTTTCGGACAGTCAGACCCAGCCTGTCCATTACACAAAATAATTCTACATTTATCTTCCCATCTCTACAATTCATATCGTAGGCATTATTCCTACAGAATTCTACAAGATTTTCGCCATATTTTTTTCACATAAAAAGCAGCCCATTTAGCTGCCCGTAATGCATAGACTGCCCCTGCAATAACTTACTGCGGTTTCTGTTCGCTTCATATGCCTGATTTTTAAATATTCTTGCGTCAACTCGCTCTTTGAGCTCGAACGGGCGCTCGTATTTACCGGCAATATGCATCTCACAACGAAATCCTCGCACATATTATTGCAGGGGCAGTCTATGCATTACGGGCAGCTAAATGGGCTGCTTTCTATTCTTAATTATTTATTTTTACAATTTTAAAATCTCCATCTGCATTTTTTCGAAAATAGATGTTTTTATAATTTGAACCAATAAGATAAGAATCGCCATCTCTGCCCTGTCGCAGGTTAGCCAGAGAATCTTCATTCACGGCTTCAAGAATATCCTTTGTAAAAATATCTTCTGCCGGAATCGCCATAAGCTCATCTATATTTCCGATCGACTGTCCGCTTCCAAGCTCCTGCGGATAATTCATAATCTCTGATAAGGCCTGCATATCCTTATTCTGAATGATCGTTATAACCTGTCCGGCAAACTCTTCGGCTGCTGCCTCTGTACTTTTCTTTACATCGGCACGCTCCGTATAATGATTCTCAAATATCAGATTTGACAAAATCTCCTCTAACACAGAATCTTCCGCCGTAACATATACATACAGACTGTAATGAATATTTTCATCGCTCCAGAATACCACTCTTCCGGGATCCAGCTTATAATAGGTCGCATTATAACTTCCTACAGAAGTTACAACCATATTTCCGTCACCATTATTCTGAACACCGGCCAGATCAAATTCATTATGAACTGCCGATCCCCGAAATTGACACTGAAGTCCATTATATTTAAAATTCACAACAGCGATCTCTGTGTCTTTTATCTCGTAAGTTACATCTTTGATCATATCATTTTGTGAAACATCAATGACCATTCCCAACGGAATAAACGCCGAAGAATCTTCTACCGATCCATTCGTTATCGCCTCTGTTGTTCCTTCCGTCTGTGTCTCCTCCTTTTTGCAGGACACACAGGCACACATACATATACATATTAAAGATATCGCAAATAGTTTTTTAATAATCGTGTGCACGATCGTCCTCCCTAGTGGCAGCCCTTCTGTTTACATTTATACTGCATATTAGGATCTGTCGGATCCCATGTATGCCATGATGGAAGCTTATATGCAGTTGGCTTTGGAAATGGATCTCTGCCGCTTTCATTAATGATCGTTACCTTTGTTCCGACACTGCAGTGATCATAAATCCACTTTGCATCTCCTGCTGTCAGTCTTACACATCCATGTGAACATGTTGTGCCAAGCTTATTATAAGCATTTACGCTAAGTGCATTGTTATTATTTACATCGTTGTAGTATACCGAATGGAACAGATAGCCTTCGTAGATACCACTGCACCACTGCCCCCAGCATGGTCCCATCAGTTCATGCCATCTGTAACGGCTCTGTGTATGGAATGTACCAAGTGGTGTGCTCACACCGGTAGAACATATAAAAGCACGTACCGGAATAATATATCCATTCTTTCCATCCTTTGCATATACAGTTACAACATTGGTTTTCTTATTAATGATGATCTCATAAGCATCCTGATCTCCGATGACATCATCTACTTCGACTGCACGCTTACCATTAGAACAGAAATAGAACTTATATCCACCGACATACGCCCATTTCTTTCTATACATAACACCATCTTTACCAAAATAGTAATATGCATCACCAATCTTCTTATATCCGGTCTGTGCTGTACCATTGCTGTTCATATAATAAGTCTTGCCGGATATCGTCACCAGACCTGATTGTGTTACCAACGTTCCGTTTGAACGGAATACATACACCTTATTATTGATCTTATGTGATCCGGTATAGGCTTTTCCGCTCTTACCAAAATAGTACTTGCCCTTCGATGTCTTAATCCAGGAACTCTTTATCATGCTTGCTGATTTATTAAAGTAATAGTAGCTACTATTTACCTTCCTTACTTCACCTGCTGCAGCCTTACCTGTCTTTCCAAGGTAATACTTCTTTCCCTTATATTTTACAAATTTGCTTTTCTGCAGGACACCTTTTTTACTGAAATAATATTTCTTTCCACTGATCTTCACAAGTCCTGTTTCAGCCTTGCCATCCTTGCCAAAGTAATACTTTCTTTTCTCAACCGTCTTCCATTTCTTTGTCAGCATCCTTCCCTTGCTGTCAAAGAAATATCTGGAATTTCCTATCTTCTTATATCCTGTATAAGCTGCACAGGTCTTCTTGCTGAAATAATACTTCTTACCTTTTATCTGCTGCCATCCAGTAACAGCTGCACCCGGATGCTTCTTGTCACTTGAAGAATGATAGTACAGCTTACCATTTACCTTCACAAGACCATACACAAGATTACCCTTCTTATCGAAAGAATAATAATATTTCTTGCCATTACTGTCCTTGATCGCTACATGACTTCCCGTCTTTGCAACACCGTTTACATAGTATTTTCTACCATCAGGCTCTTTTACCCAGCCATTCTTTGGAGCTTCCGTTGTCGGTTCTTCTGTTGTTGGCGCTTCTGTCGTCGAACTGTCTGCGCCCGGGATCTGTCCATCTGTCATGATCTCGATATCATAACTCTTCTGATCCTTATTCTGCAAAGTTGCAGCATCCAGATTTAGCCCGATCATTCCTACTGTACAGACTGCAAATAATGCAGTCAGAATTAAGCCTTTTCCTATTTTTCTCATAATCTCTCCTCAATTAATTTATTCTGGAATATTTTCTATTACATTGCTGTCTTCGTATGCCAAGCACCAGACCGATCTCGATCATGGTACATAGGATCGCCGAACCACCCGAACTGATAAACGGAAGGGATACACCCGTATTCGGGAAAAAGTTCACAGCAACACATACATTAACTATAATCTGAAAGATAATATGAAGCATAACTCCTATTACAACTACGCTTCCATATAGATTCTTCGATTCTCTTACAACAATAAACATCTGATACAACAGATAGCCGAACATCAGGAACATAATGATCGCTCCAACCAATCCCAACTCCTCACAGATGATCGCAAAGATCATATCATTCTGTGCTTCCGGAATATTACTCAGCTTCTGTGTACCATTTCCAAGCCCCTTTCCAAGTAAGCCGCCGCTTCCGATGGCATATAAGGACTGCAATGGCTGATAACCAAGTGAGCCGGCATAACGCTCCGGGTCGATCCATCCGAAGAAACGCTGGATCTGATACGGATACTTATCCATCTCACTTTCAAGCGGCATTGTTGCCTTCAACCATATGATCAATATAATCACAGCGACAATACCAAACACTCCGACTCCGATATGCAGGGATGGATTCTTACCTACGATAAAGGTCAGAACAAATACCATCAATAATAAGATCAGACAGCTACTCAGGTTTGAAGAAATGGCAAGAATCAGTCCTGCCTGAAATGCAATAAACAGCCACAGCTTAAATATCCTAAGAAACTTATGCATTTCTTTCCAGTATTTGCTGACATAATATGCCATAAAGATAATCATACATACCTTTGTAGCATCGGCAACCTGTAACTGGATTATTCCAAGATTCAACCATCTGGTCGCACCGCCGGATGTTATACCAAGTGGCGTTTTTAAAGCAAAGATCAAAACGATCGATAAACCATACATCAAAGGTCCGACCTTCTTAAATGCCTTATACGGAATCACGCTTACCACTCCGGCAGCCACCATTCCCAAAATAATCATTTTCAACTGTTTCTTAAAATAAAATGCCGAATCATAATTCGTAGCACTGCTTATAGATGATGTATAACTGGACGCGCTGAAGATCATGACCAGACCGAACGCCATAAGGAAAATAACCGCTACAATGATCTTGATCTCTACTCCGGGAGTAAATTCACTTTCCATCTGCTGTACTGTATTCCCCGTATTCTGATTGGACATTGTTCTCTTGCTGACTGACTCCATGTGTCCACTGTTCCTTTCTACATACTTCGGCATAAAAAGCGTCTGCAACTCTTAATTCAGAATACAGCCGCTTTTTATCTGTACTATTTTCCGATCTTTATTCTATAGTAAATACATACTTCTCTATCAATCGGTTTGTATCAATCTCATATATGTATAACGTAGCTGCTCCCTTGATCGCCTGTGAGGAATCAATGCTCATCCACGTTGTATATCTGTCTTTCACTTCACCAAATGTAACTTCATTGCTCTTTGTTCCATCTGAATATACAACGTAACCTTTCAGGTTCATTGTTACATCATTCTCTGTTAAAAACATCGTATGGATATAGATCGTTTTATCAGATGAAGCTGAATCATTCTTACTCTTATAATCTTCCTTGTCATCATTTACAAATGACTCAATAAACCAGCCTGTCAGTGCTGTATAATCATCATCTGCTGAGTCATAACCTGCCTGACGAAGATCACAGATGTAATTCATAGTAGTCTCATCGTTACTGTCAAAATGATCCTTGATGTATTTAGACTTTGCTTTGTTGATCTTTTTAGTCATATCCTTGGTCGTAACCTGACTATACATCTCTACTGCTGCCTTATAATCTTTTCCATCACTCAAAAGCTTTGCCCATTTGATTCGCACAGCGTCTATATCTGCTGTACAGTCCTTATAGGAAGAATCGACCTGACCATATGTCTCGATCGCTTTTGAATAATCCTGCTGTGATACATACTGTTCTGCCAGTAAGCACAGACACTCATTTGCTTTATCTGCATAATCATTATATTCTGACTTTACAAATAAATCTTTTGCATTAATATAATCGCCTGCTGCCATCTTGTCAACCGCATCATTATAATAACATTCCTTAATTTTTTCGGCTGCATCCTGATAGTCACCGGCTGCGGTAAATGCCTGAATGGCCTCATCGTACTTCTTCTCACCTTCCAATGCACAACCATTCATATAAGAACATTCTTTTACCTTATCGGCTGCACCATTTACATCTCCTGCTTTCTCATAATAATCTGCTGCTTCTGTGTAATTTGCCTCACCATACAGCTTTTCGGCCTGACTAAAGTAGCTCTCTTTCTCCTTCTGAGCAGCCCCCTCATAGTTAAGACCTGCTGCCTTTCTGTAATTATCTGCAGCTTCAACAAAGTTTCCGGCTGCAAACAGATTCTCTGCGTATTCAAAATATGCTCCACCATTTACCTTGGTCTTAGAATCTTTGATCGGCTTTGCTTTATTATAAAGGTCAATTGCCTCATCTACTTTACCATTCTTTAAAGCATCCTCAGCTTTATTATAATTCATGAACTTAGGAACAAATATTGCTGCAGCTCCACCACCTGCAAGAACGATCACGATAAGAATAACGATCAGAGCGATCTTGCCGCCCTTGCCCTTCTTTTCCTTTGAAGCATTCTGCTCTTTCGGTGGCTTAGGTGCTTTCTGTGGCTTTGGCTGCTTTGGAGCCTTTTCCTTCTTCTTGTTCTTTTTCTTATCCTCACCATTCGGCCCCGGCATCGGCTGACCGTTTGGTCCCATCATTGGACGTCCCGGCATCGGCTGACCGTTTGGTCCCATCACCGGACGTCCCGGCATCGGCTGACCGTTTGGTCCCATCATTGGACGTCCCTGCATTGGCTGATTGTTCACTCCCATTGGTCTGTTCTGGAATGATGGAATTCCATTTGGTGCCGATCCCTTTAACATATCGGAATTCAGAACCGTTGTTCCTTCTTCATCTTCATCAACAGAGGTCTCTTTTTCCAGATCAACTGCTTTTAAAACAGTAGTCCCTTCTTCTTCCATATCATCTGTATCAATGACATCTGCACTTTCTTTATCTGCAGCATCGGATAGATTCTTTTCTATATCTGATGCCTGTTTCATCACATCTGCTGTCTCGGCTTTATCGTCTGCTGTTGTAGAAACATCTTCGATCGTACCGGCATCCGTAATACCTGCCGGATTCATATCCTCTACTTTCTTTCCACAGACAGGACAGATTTTCACCTCTGGCGCAATCTCACACCCACAATTGTCACAAAACATATTCCGCTCCTCCTAATTCATTTTAAATAAAAATTCTTCATTTGAAAGCCGGATACTACTGTTATCCGGAATAACGATCTCCACATTGCTATAGACCATATCACCATTCAAATATGTATGATTCGTGGAATTATTATCTCGAAGATAATAAATACCATTTATATTTGTAATATAAGCATGCCTCCTGCTTACGGATTTATTATCCGTGATCTTAAAATCGACACCCTGATCTGCTTTTCCTATACAAAATGCCTGCTTATTAATATAAATCTGTTCACCGGTTTTTTCCCGAATCAGTACCGGTATTTTTCCGATTTTCTCTGTTACATTCGTAAGAACAACTGTCTCATCTTCCTCCGGATCAATCCTGTTCGTCTGTCTAGTCTCTGACAGTCTTCCAATCTCTTCGTTTCTCCGTCGGGCTTCCTTCTCCTGTTTTTCAGCTTCTTTATAATTTCTTCTTGCTTCATATTCTGCACGCATCCTTGCTTCTTCTGCACGCATTTCTTCTTCCCTGGCAGCTCTTACTTCCTCTGCCAATCGTTCAGATTCCGCTGATGCTTTTCTGAATTCTTCCTCCGCTTTCTTAGCTGCTGTCTCAGCACGCAACTTCGCCTCTTCATATTCTTTTCTTACAGCATCATCTGGCTGCTCCTGCACCTGACAGGCATACAGAACTGCTGTCTGCGATTGATCCCGATATTCTTTTTCTGCTTTCTGCCGATTGATTTCTGCCTGTATTCTTGCAGCTTCTGCCAACATACGCATCTCTTCTGCTGTTTTTGCAACCTTTGCCTGCTGTTTTGCATAAGCTGTCAGTCTCTTGGCTTCGCTCTCTGCCTGCATTCTCGCAATATCTGCATTTCTTGCAGCTTCCTCCGCTATCAGAATCGCTGATTCTGTCTTCGCTGAATTCGCTGCTTTCTCTTTATTTTCTGAAGACACATGCTCACCTATCAGAAGCAATTGACTCTTTAAACGTAATTCCTTTACAAACAAATTAAATTGTATTACATTGAATTCCTTCTGACTATTCAGATAATCAATGATCTGATTGGCACACTCAAGCGCAGATGTGTGTGCATACGTCATCTTGTTTAACAGACAACGGATAAATGCATCCGGTCCTTCCATTGGTTCTACCTTTTCAAACGGAAGATAGATTAATTGTATACTGAAATCACTCAATCTCACATACATATACTTCAGATCGAATACAACTTTTTCTAACTTCAATCCATTATGTACCATGGAAACCAGCTGTCTGCTGATACTATACAGATATTCAACCAGTTCATCCCTGAATACCGGCTTCTGTGCAAGCTGATCCAGTGTCAGATCTCCTGAAATATTGAATTCCAGAACACGATCACCTTTCACAAACACTTCTCTGCATGTATTAGAATTTCCCGCAAAAGGCACATTATATATTTTTATCTCATTTTGATCTACCTGTATGGTTTCATCTAATTTGTAATTAATTCGTTGTTCCTTGTTTCTTTGCGTCATAAACCCTCCTATAAGAGTCACCAAATAAAAAAATGAACAAACTCCCGAAAATATTATATCAAACCACCCTATAAAAGTAAACCAGGAGAACTTTGTGCAAACTAAAAAAGAGACTGGACCATTCCAATCTCTTTAAAAGAGGCGCGAGCCGGATTTGAACCGGCGATGACGGTGTTGCAGACCGGGGCCTTACCACTTGGCTATCGCGCCATTTATTCAATTAGCTTTCGCTAAGCTCCCCGAGTAGGGCTCGAACCTACAACCCCTCGGTTAACAGCCGAGTGCTCTACCATTGAGCTATCGAGGAATACCACTGTCAAAATTCTAATATCTGCTTCCGTTCACGATCTGCTTTCAACTGATGACTTAATAATTCAGATAGAATACGCAGAAGGAGGGATTTGAACCCTCGCGCCGCGCAAACGGCCTACACCCTTAGCAGGGGCGCCTCTTCAGCCACTTGAGTACTTCTGCAAAATGCCTAAATGAAATGTTCCCACCAGGGATATTAAATTTTGACGCTAGTACATGATATCAAAGGATATTGGGTTTGTCAAGAACTTTTTATTTAATATCCATATATAAATACCACACATATGCAGCTTTATATAATGACTTACCAACCTTTACCTCCGGAATAACATAAATCGCAGTAGATCTTCCTACGATACAATTATTATATTCATATTTTCCGGTATTTGGACCAACAACAGCTACTTTTTTCCATAATGGCTTTGCCGCTTTAATGTCATTACAAGCATAAATATAATAACGCTTTGCATTTGTAACCTTATTCCACCTTACGGTAACCGTTGTCTCGTCTGTTCTCTGGATACTGATCTTTGCCTGAGGAATCACTACCTTGTAGTCTGACCATCTTCCGTAGCATTTTTTATTGTTGATCTTAACATAGCTTCTTACACGAACCTTAAATCCCTTTCCCTTCACCGCAGGGATATCAAATCTTACTTTTGTCTTCTTAGTATTAAATGTTTTCAGTTTTTTATTCTTTAAAGAATAAATTTGAACCTGATATCCTGACGGTTCATATTTGTCACGGGCAGATTTATTCCATCCGACCATAACTTTATTGCTGACAGTCGGATACCATGTATAATTATTTCTCTTAAAAGATGCTACTTTGCATGGTTTTCCCGGCGCAGCATAGAGGTCGTACGCTTCCGCATGACCACCCTTTGCGAGGAATCCGGATGTTGATTGTCGAACCGGTGTGATACGAACTGTATTCACAGAACCTACCTTTACTTTTACCTTTGCACTGGTCTTCTTTACCGTTGCTATCTTTTTATCGTTAACATATAAGATATATCTGTTTGCACCTCGAACACTTCCCCATTTAAAAGAGATTGCATTCGGGGATGTCTTTGTCTCTTTTATAGATGATGTGAATATCTTAGATGCACTTGGAGCTGTTACGACTTCCACTTTATCAGACATCGTTCCCGATGTGATATTTCCCTCACTGTCCTTATATACTGCCTCTATTGATACATAATATGTACTTCCTGCTGTAAGATTACTGATTTTTTTCTTTGTATCATTATAGACATCGCATTCGCTTCCCTTTGTTGTCCTTACAAAAGTAACACCATCTGTCGATATGTATACATTATAACCATACGCACCTTCTGCCTTTTTCCAGCTTACCATAACTGTATTCTCGCCGGCAGCCGTCTGCTTGATCTCTGTTACATCATTTTCAGCATGTGCAACCATAGTCAGATTACAAAAAAAACAGACCGCAATAACAGTCATTATAATCATCCTTATAATTGATATTTTCTTTGTTTTCATTTAAATCATTTCCTTTTTGTTAAAATTATATTACAAAAATATCAAATTTTATATTTATAGTCAATATCTTTTTTTATATAAAAAACTTCTACAGGTTCAAATGCATTCTTTACAAATATACATTTTACCCCATAGAAGTCCTTTACTGCACAAGAAATGTTATCTGTACAAATTACATATTCCCATGACTTTTATAGTTCTTAATTCAATGATTAACGCATATTAATTCAAATATCCATATATCGTCCACGTTGGAGCCGGCTTATATGTCTTTCCTTTTACTTTTACAGTTGGAATAACATAAAATCCAACATATCTCTGTCTTGTAAGATTGCTTACTTCACAGGAAGTTGTACCTGCCCCTACCTCTTTTACCTTATAGAACGCCGGCTTCTCTGCCTTCATATCCTTACAGGCATATACAGTATAACCTGTTGCATTCTTGATAGAGTTCCAGTTAAGTTTTACTGTGTGGTATCCGGTTCTTGTCATCTTGAAACCGGGCTGTGGAATGATTACCTTCCAGTCTGACTTTGTTCCATAGAATTTCTTTTTATTCAACTTGACATAACCGGTAACTCTGCATTTGAAGCCTTTGTTTCTGATGGATTTCATACCGGTGAATTTTTTATATAATGTATGACCATTCTTGATATCATACACCTTTATCTTCTTGCCCTCTAAAGAATAAATCTCCAAACGATATCCTGATGAATAATACTTATCTTTCTTGCTTCTGTTCCATCCAATCGTTATCTGATTACTTTCTGTTGGTTTCCAGATGTAATTTCCTAACTTATAATCCCCCAGTTTTGTTGGTTTTCCGGGTGTTGTAAAGACATATAGCCCTTTTCCCTGTGATATCGCATTCTTTTTATTAAATTTCTTTACTGCATACACATAATATATATTTGCAGAGCCTGTCTTTAATTTTTTGATAGTAACAGAAGTCTTTGTTGTCTTTGCAATGATCTTTGTTCTCGAACTGTTTACGATATAATACTTATTCGCACCACTTACCTTTTTCCATGATAATGTTGCAGTCTTTGCTGTTGCCTTTGTCTGTTTCAGACCTGTAACTACATTCGGAGATGTAAATACCTGCAATGTACCTGCCTGATTCTCATCTGTTGCATATGTACCATTTACAATAAATACGGGAACAACTTTTACTGTATAAACAGTTGCTGCTTTCAAACCTGATATTGTTACACTGTTTGATCTGCTGTCTAGCTGTGAGACCTCTGTCCGACCATATGGTCGCTGCCATACACCATCACTGCCTGCATAGTATACTAAATATCCGGATGCATTCGTTACCTCGTTATAAGAGATTGCTACTTCTGATGCAGATACTCCTGTCTGCTTAAGTCCTGTCACTCCGCCATCTGCAAATGCCGTAATACTCATTGCAAATAACATGATTGACATGACTGCAACCAATAGAAATGATCTTTTTACTACTCTTTGTCCCATAAAATACTCTCCTCTATTTTTTTGATGCACAAAATACCTATATAAAATGTACCCTGTAATTTCAGAGTACTCGTTTTTATTTATTTTGTCAATTTGGTGTTTTATTTTTGTTAATTATGCACAAAACCATGTCTCGCCTGAAAAATAAATACACCGGAGAAACCATATCGCAAAAAACTATGATTCCTCCGGTGTTTTAAATTTTACCAGATACTTTTATGATTGTTAAAGTAATATTTTTAATAATACTTGCTCATATATGTATATGTTTACCAAGTTGCATCTGCCTTATATGACTTCTTACCAATTTTGTTTATTAAAGACGTACATAACTATATATGTTACTTACAACCTTCTTCTTTCCATTCTTACCAACATATCTTAACTGTACATAATACTTCTGACCCTTCTTCAGTTTCTTCTTATTATACTTTGTAATTGTATAGCTTGATTTCTTGGAACTTACAGTTGCAACCTTTTTGTAACCTTTCTTTTCTTTAGTTGAAATGTAAATTCGATATTCTGATACCCCACTTACCTTTTTCCACTTCAACGTAATTTTCTTACCATTTTTACTTCTTCTTGCTGTAACGTCCTTACTGCAAGCATTATAATCATAATTTGACCATGGACCATATGTTTTCTTTCCATTAATTTCAACATATGCTCTTACTCTTGCCTTTGTAAATGCACCTACAGGATATGTTGTTAAACGAGCACTTGTAGAGGTTGTTGTAGCTTTATAATATTTTTTCTTTCCATTTAAGCTAGTAATTTCATACTGATATCCATCTGCTTTCTCGCAAGATGTCCAACCATAATAACATACCTTAATATTATCGTATAAGTCTGTTATTGCTACTCTGGTTACTTTCTTTGGAACTGTCTTCATATAAGAAGATTCTGATTCATCGCCTACAGCCTCATATCCATTTACATTTTTTACAGCTGCCACATAATACCTGATCTCACTGGAAGGATCTAATCCACTAATTGTAGCAGAATTTGTATTTGAAGTTGCGATTGTCTTATACTCATAGTTTTCCCATATGAGTATCCGATAATATGATGCACCTGCTACTGGATCCCATTCCATAGATATAGAATTCTTTGTTGCTCCTGTCTGTCTCAGGTTCTGTACCTCTGAAGGATTTGTACTGACTAACTGCTTCTGTGATACAGCTACAAGATTGCCATCTTTGCTACTATTTGTTGAATGAAAATCTTTATTATATACTGATATTCTTACATAATAAGATGAGCCTTCTGTCAAGCCATAAATTGTTTCATTAGAATTATATGCTGTAGGATTACAATACATGTGTTACAACTGAATATAAAAAAAGCAGAGATGCTTCTTTTGTGTTATATTTTAGTCACCACAACAAAAAAACAAAAAAGGAGTTCTCTGCTATGGCTACTATAACACAAGATATGCGGTATCGTCTATCCTTAATCAAATACGCTGAAAGGTTTGGTGTCACCAAAGCTGCTATCAAATATAAAACCAACCGTCAATACATTTATCGTTGGAAACGACGTTATGATGGTTCTATTGAGTCCCTTCGTGACCGCTCTCGCAGACCCCATCATCATCCAAACCAACATACCCCTGAAGAGATCAAGCTGATCTTTGATATGCGCAGACGCAATCCCAATGCCGGTCTTGTTGTCTTTTGGGTTAAACTCAAGCAGCGTGGTTACTCCCGTTCCATCCCTGGACTATACAGATTTCTCCGTAAGCAGGGAATTATGGCAGTTCATCCGCCAAATCCTAAATATATTCCAAAGCCTTACGAACAGATGGATTATCCGGGACAACGCATACAGGTTGATGTAAAATTTGTTCCTTCTGCATGCCTCAAAAACCCCAAGGTCATCGGCAAACAATTCTTTCAGTATACTGCCATTGACGAGTATTCCAGATGGCGTTTCGTAGAGGCTTTTGAAGAACACAACACGTATTCTTCTGCTATGTTTATAGAGCATCTGGTGAAAGCCTTTCCGTTACCCATTCAATGTATCCAAACTGATAATGGAGCAGAATTTACAAATCGTTTTACCACTCACCGTGATAAACCCACACTATTTCAGGTGCATCTGAAGCAGCATGGGATTCGCCATAAAGTTATACGACCCTTTACACCACGACATAACGGGAAAGTTGAAAGAAGCCACCGAAAGGATAATGAGCGTTTTTATGCAACTCATACTTTTTATTCTTTTGAGGACTTTGCCAAACAGTTGAAAGTGTATAATCGCAGGGATTATAACAACTTTCCTATGCGTCCATTAGGATGGAAATCTCCAAATCAGGTACTAAAGGATTATCTGGCATCTGTGTAACATATGTTTGACAAACCTACATAAATTGTTTCATTAGAATTATATGCATAATCCTGCATTGCCCAGTTTACACCATCATAACTCATTTCCACATGATAATGAATATTCTGACCAAGGTATGTTTGCCATGTAATATCTACCCTGCTACTGCTTGAACCTGTCTGCTGAATATTCATATTTGTCTCAGTTGCTGCCATAGATGTAATGCTCATCGCAAACAGCATAATACTTGTAATTGCCAGTAAAATTAGTGATTTACTGAATACTCTCTTCTTTTCCATAGAACTCTCCTTTTTTCTTGTTTAAAACCTTTTGCATCAACTGATTCAGCCCAAGAATCAGCCTATAATAATAATTTACAATATATTTGATCTCGTGTCAATTTGATGTGATTAGTGAATACTGCCAATTTTATTTATGCAGTTTGTACACATTTACACAGATTTTAAATACATCTTGCATATACTTTATATAAGTGTATATATTTAAAATAATTTATTTTATACAGTATTTTTTACTAAACGATTTATTTTTCGTACGAGATCAACTGATTGATTGCATCCTCTCCTTCCTGATAGAATACCTTGATTGAATCGCCCTGCTGAATGAAGATCAGACTTTCATTTTCTGCAAAATCCTGTTTATAGACATTTCCATTTTCATCTGTAATATAGACATAGGTACTGTCTTCCAGATTAATGTATTTGATATCTTTGACAGTGATCTGCTTGTTCGGAAGATCATCGGACAGATCTTTACCCGTCTTTAGTCCATTCTGTGCCAGCAGTTTATTATAAGATGCCAGTGTTTCTCTCTGTGTATTTCCGGTTGCTACGATGTTGTATTTCTCGACATCAACCAGTGCATACATTTTGACAAGGCCACCGTTATCTTTTAATACCATAATATAAGTAGGAATACCGCCAATATTTATCAATGAAGGGAAGGATGCTTTATATCCAAGGTGCTGTACCTGTCCTTCTGCGGATGCCATTGCCGAGTGTTCTTCTGCACCAGCAATCGAATAATATTTGCTTTCTCCGGTACGAAGATTGATCATAACAAAACCGATATTAGATTCATCTCCATTTACGGAAGTTACACCTGTGTATACCCACACATCTCCGTTCATTACCTTATAACCATAGTCATCTGTTGTCGTTTTACATCCCTTGTTGCCAAATACGCTGTTCCAGTAACCACCGGATAATTTTCCGTACCAGTCATATTTTTTACATGCCAGATCTCCGTCATAGACACGGTCTACCCATTTTGGTACATCACCGACTTCATAATATTCAGTATCACCGGTACATGGATCACAGATTACTACGCCCTTTACATCCTTTGCACCGAACAAACCTGCATTTGATGTAAGTAACGGACAGATATAATATGGATTTCCGTTATCATCCAATTCCAGATAAAAGCCTTCAAACATAGCCGTCGGATATGCCATCTGCACATGACGATAAAGATTCTGATTGAAATATGCAGAAGGTGAATAGATCATTGGTTTTTCAAGCTTTACATATTTTGCTTCATTCTTTACCGGATCGACGAGTACATATCCCGGTATACCGCTCTTTTTATTATTCATATATTTGATGAATCCGGCATATTCCAGAGCTGCTACCTTCATCGGACTTCCATTATAATCGATCGTACTGTAGTCACTGCTTACTTCGTACTGGCTGACCACATCAGATAAAGAACCGATCGCACGTTCACCTATGATAACCGCTGTATCTGTATCCATCAGAGCTATGTCATTGATCTCTTTGCTTTCAACGATATCTTTCTCAAAATTTCCATCTTCAATCCGGATCAGACCCGCATATTTGGAAGCTGCAAATAATTTGGATGATCCGATCCATCCAACAAGTGCTGCCAGGATCATGATTCCGATCACAATACCAAATATCTTCGTCAGTTTTGGTGATACAGGCATATCATCCATCTGTTCTGCCTTTAAATTCAGTGTACAAATAAAAAGTGCAACAACTGTTACAATCATCCATATCCAGAATTCAACACTGTGAAGATTGATTGTCGGCGTTAATACATAATATAATACTGCTTCTATTATGATGATTGCTGCCAACATGATAAAATTCCATTTACCAAATTTTCTGCCGGATTGGTCTGCATCATAATAACTTTCTTTTTTCTTTTTGTTCTTACCCATATCCATCACTCTCCTCTTTAATCGAAAAAATGCGCCAGGAACATCCCAGCGCATCTCTCTTAAACATTTACTATTTAAATGGCTTTGAACATCACAATGCTATTGTAACCTGATGCACATAATTATGTATAGCTGTGAATATCCCTATTATAATTCTTTAATATATCAATTTTGATATAATAGAACGAAAACAGCTTTATTCTATATTATTATTCCTGCTGTTTCAGATAATCTGCAACCGCTGTTTCGTACAGATTATTTCCTTTGCTGTCAATTACAACAATAACAGGAAGATTTTCTACTGTCATCTTACGGATGGCTTCTGTTCCCAGATCATCATATGCAACGACTTCTGATTTCTTGATACATTTGGAAAGGAGTGCACCTGCACCGCCTACCGCAGCAAAATATACTGCCTTGTTTTCTACGATGGCATCAATAACTGCCTGACTTCTCTTTCCTTTTCCGATCATTCCATTCAAACCTTTTGAAAGAATGAGTGGTGTGTATTTGTCCATACGACTGCTGGTTGTTGGTCCTGCCGATCCGATGACCTGTCCTTCTCTTGCAGGTGTTGGTCCCAGGTAATAGATTACATTTCCTTCCAACTTAATTGGAAGCTTTGATTCATCATTTTCATTCTCGATCAATGTATCATACATTCTCTTATGTGCAGCATCTCTGGCACTATAAATCACACCTGATATATATACATAATCTCCTGCATGAAGTTCTTCTACCTGTTTTTTATCAAATGGTGCTGTAATATGCTTATCCATTTTTCTCATCTCTCTCTTTTTATTCTTCTATAAAATAAATTCTGTAATTCATATCTGCCATGTATTGACCTTAATGGCAGTCTTTGAGATCCATTACAGAATCCTTGTTACATGTCTGTTTACATGACAGCACATATTAACTGCAAGAGGCATTCCTGCGATATGTGTCGCATAAGTCTCGATATTAACTGCAAGTGCTGTTGTCTTACCGCCCAGACCACCTGGTCCGATTCCCGTATGATTAACGGCATCCAAAATCTCACTCTCGATTCTTGCGATATGCTCATATGGTGAATGTTCTCCGGCTTTTCTGGTAAGTGCTTTTTTTGCAAGCTTTGCAGCCATTTCAAAATCCCCACCAAGACCTACACCTACAAACATCGGAGGACATGCATTTGGACCTGCATCCTTGACTGCCTGAAGAACAGCTGCCTTTACTCCTTCTTCTCCATCGGCGGGCTTTAACATGAACACACGGCTCATATTCTCACTTCCGAATCCCTTTGGTGCAATCGTGATCTCGATATTCTCACCCGGAACAATATCATAGTGAATAATAGCCGGTGTATTATCCTTTGTATTCTCACGGATCAGCGGATCTCTTACGACGGACTTACGGAGATATCCTTCTGTATATCCCTGTCTTACCCCTTCATTGATCGCATCTGTCAGATTCATGCCTTCTATATGAACATCCTGACCAACATTTACAAAGAATACTGCCATTCCTGTATCCTGACAGATTGGTATCTGTTCTTTTGCCGCGATATCAAGATTCTCACATAACTGTGTCAGAATCTGTCTGCCAAGTACACTGTCTTCTTCTGTTGCGGCATTTCTGACTGCCTTTTCCATATCCTCTGACAATTTTAGATTTGCCTCTATACACATCTTTTTTACAGTCTGAATAATCTCATCTGTATTAATTGTACGCATCTCTTTTATCCTCTTTTTTAATTATCTAAGAAATCATCATCATTTCTTTTATAATGTGGATCTCTCTTTTGTTTCATATATTTGTATATATGTGCAAGCAGCGTCAGAAACGCCACTGCAATGACCAGAACGATCAATATATACAAAATATCCATAATATAACTGGAAATACCTATTGTATTATTGGAAGATTCCAGAAACTTACTTAACCTGTCATTTTTGGTAATTATATTCTGTGCTTCTGTCGTTGCTTCCGTTGTTGCTGTTTTAAATACAATGCTGTTGATAGCATTATATAACCCCAAATACATTTTAGACGGCATATCCCACCTCCAATTTTATTAAGTAACTTTTACCTTCTTTACAAATACCGACTGATTTTATTCAGCCGGTATTTTTTATATTATTCTTCTGTTGAAGTTTCTTCCGATGACTGTTCTTCTGATACTTCTGTATCTTCCGTTTCTTCCGGACCTTCTCCCTCCGGATTCTCATCGTCGAATTCTTCTTTTTGTACTTCTGTCATGGATGCTACCTTGACATTATTATCATAATTCAGATTGATAACCTTTACACCGGAGGTTACACGTCCAAGTGTAGATATTCCTTCACAGCTTGTACGGATAATGATTCCTTCTGTTGTAATGATCATAATATCATTCTCATCGGTAACTATCTTTGCTCCTACAAGATCACCTGTCTTGTCTGTAATCTTATAACATTTAACACCTTTACCACCACGGTTCTGTACGTTAAATTCTGAAATCAATGTCCGCTTACCCATACCATTTTCGGTAACAAGCAGAATCTTTTCTCCCTGTGAACTCATCTGCATGGAGATTACAATATCATCTTTTCCAAGATGAATACCCTTTACACCCATGGAAGTTCTTCCTGTCTGTCTGACATTCTTTTCATTGAAACGAATTGTCATACCTTTCTTTGTGATCAGGAATATATCATCTTCTCCATTTGTTGCTTTCACTTCGATCAGTTCATCATTATCACGCAGAACAATAGCTGTAAGTCCTGTCTTTCTGACATTCTGATATTCTGATATATCTGTTTTCTTAACCATACCGTTTCTGGTTGCCATAAACAGATATTTACCATCTTCGTAGCTCTTTAACGGAATAACTGCTGTAATCTTCTCGCCTGCCTGAAGTTGAAGAAGATTAACGATTGCAACACCTCTGGCTGTTCTTCCTGCTTCCGGTATCTCATATCCCTTCAGACGATATACACGACCGGTATTTGTAAAGAACATCAGATAATTATGTGTCGTTGTTACGATCATACTCTCTATATAATCTTCATCAATCGTCTGCATACCTCGAATACCTTTTCCACCTCTGTTCTGTGCTTTAAAGATATCTTCCGGCATACGCTTGATATAACCAAGCTTTGTCATGGTTATAACGATATTTTCTCTCTCTATCAGTTCCTCGTCTGTTACTTCATCAACATCTCTGCCGAGAGCTGTTCTTCTCTCATCACCATATTTCTGAGAAATAACAAGAAGTTCATCTTTGATAACTCCGAGTAATTTTTTCTCATCTGCAAGGATTGCTTTCAAATAACTGATCTTATCCATCAGTTCTTTATATTCTGCCTCTAACTTCTCGCGTTCCAGACCTGTCAGAGCACGAAGTCTCATATCTACGATTGCCTGTGCCTGAATCTCTGTCAGTCCGAATCTTTCGATCAATGAATTCTTCGCATCCTGTACACTCTTAGAACTACGGATAATGTTGATAACTTCATCGATATTATCGAGTGCGATCAACAATCCCTTTAAAATATGTGCCCGTTCCTCTGCCTTATTCAGGTCATACTTTGTACGTCTGGTTACTACATCCTCCTGATGCTTCAGATAATATCCAAGCATCTGGCTAATATTTAAGATCTTTGGAACACCATCTACAAGTGCCAGCATATTAACACCAAATGTATCCTGAAGCTGTGTATGCTTATATAACTGATTCAAAAGTACATTTGCATTTGTATCTTTCTTTAATTCGATGACAACACGGATACCTTCTCTGGAGGATTCATCTCTTACATCCGTGATTCCTTCTACACGCTTGGTCTTTACCAGCTCTACGATTTTCTGGATCAGTAAAGCTTTATTTACCATGTATGGAAGCTCCGTTACTACAATCTTATGCTTGCCATTTGGCATTGCTTCGATATCTGTAACGGCACGAACCTTGATCTTACCACGGCCGGTTCTGTATGCTTCTTTGATTCCACGATGTCCGAGAATCTCTGCTCCCATAGGAAAATCAGGTCCTTTTATGATCTGCATAATCTCGTCAATGGAGGTTTCTCTGTCTTCTTCTATACGATTATCAATAATTTTTACGGTTGCACCGATTACTTCCTTTAAATTATGTGGTGGAATATTTGTAGCCATACCAACTGCGATACCCGTTGTTCCATTTACTAATAGATTAGGAAAACGTGATGGAAGTACCGTAGGCTCTTTTTCCGTTTCATCAAAGTTTGGTACAAAATCTACTGTATCCTTATTGATATCAGCTAACATTTCCATACTTATCTTTGATAATCTTGCCTCTGTGTATCGCATCGCAGCAGCGCCATCACCATCTTCTGAACCGAAGTTACCATGACCATCTACCAATGGATATCTTGTATTCCAGTCCTGAGCCAGTTTTACGAGAGCATCATAGATGGAACTATCTCCATGTGGATGATATTTACCCATGGTATCACCGACGATACGGGCACATTTACGATGTGGCTTATCCGGACCGTTGTTCAATTCTATCATTGAGTGAAGAATTCTTCTCTGAACAGGCTTCAAGCCATCTCTTACATCAGGAAGTGCTCGTGCTGCAATAACACTCATGGCATAATCTATATAAGACCGCTCCATGGTTTTTTTGAGTCCGACTTCACTTATTTTGTCAAAAATCTTATCATCATCCATGTTCTTCTCCCTTTCGTTTAAATGTCAAGGTTCTTAACGAACTTGGCATTTGTCTCTATGAACTGTCTTCTAGGTTCTACTTTATCTCCCATCAGTACATTAAAGGTCATATCAATCTCTGATTCATCATCATCATCAATCGCAACTTTTAATAAAATTCTCTTTTCCGGATCCATGGTTGTCTCCCATAACTGTTCTGCATCCATTTCTCCAAGACCTTTATATCTCTGGATCTTGTTTGACTGATCTCTTCCAACTTCATTCAGAATACTGTTCAGTTCATCATCACTGTAGGCATACCAGATTTTCTTGTTCTTTTCCAGTTTATAAAGTGGTGGCTGTGCCAGATATACATGTCCTTTTCGTATCAAATCCGGCATAAACCGATAGAAGAATGTCAGAAGCAGAGTTGCGATATGAGCACCATCTACATCGGCATCCGTCATAATGATGATCTTATTATATCTGAGCTTATCAATATCAAAATTTTCATGAATACCTGTACCGAATGCTGTGATCATTGCTTTAATCTCGGCATTCTCAAGGATTCTGTCAATTCTTGCTTTTTCTACATTTAATATTTTACCACGAAGTGGAAGTATCGCCTGTGTTGCACGGGATCTAGCTTTCTTTGCAGAACCACCGGCGGAATCTCCCTCTACGATATATATCTCACAATTCTTCGGATCTTTATCGGAACAATCTGCAAGTTTTCCGGGAAGTGCCATATTATCTGCAAGATTTGCCTTTCTTGCTACATCTCTGGCTCTTCTTGCTGCGATTCTTGCACGTTGTGCCATCACAGATTTATTTATAATTATTTTTGCTATATTCGGATTTTGCTCTAAGAAGTAGGTAAGCTGTTCACTTACGATATTTTCCACAACAGGTCTTACTTCTGAATTACCAAGCTTCTGCTTTGTCTGACCTTCAAACTGAGGTTCACCGATCTTTACAGATACTATCGCAGACATACCTTCTCGCAGATCTTCACCGGACAGATTATCCTCTTTTTCTTTTAACAGATTATTCTTTCTGGCATAATCATTGAATATTTTAGTAATAGCTGATTTGAAACCTGTTAAATGTGTACCACCCTCCGGTGTATTAATATTGTTTACATAACTGTGTATCATTTCATTGTAAGAATCGTTATGCTGCATTGCTACTTCTACATACACACCGTCCTTAAGTCCTTCACAGTAGATTACCTTATCATAGAGTGCTTCTCTGTGTCTGTTCATATATTCAACAAACTCTTTGATACCGCCCTCATAATGGAAATGACGTTCCTTTGGCGGATCTACACGAAGATCTGTCAATGTTATTTTTAAACCTTTTGTGAGAAATGCAGTCTCACGAAGTCGTGTTCTTAAAGTATCATAATCATAGATCCAGTCATCAAAAATCGTCTTATCCGGAAGAAATGTTACCTTTGTTCCGGATTTATCTTCCGGTGCATCCGCAATGATTTGTAATGTACTGTCAACATTACCGCGCTTATAGGTCTGCTTATATACATGACCATCTCTTGTAACTTCAACCTCTAACCATTCGGAAAGAGCATTTACAACAGAAGCACCTACACCATGAAGACCACCGGATACTTTATATCCTCCACCACCGAACTTACCACCGGCATGAAGAACGGTAAATACTACTTCCAATGCAGACTTTCCGGTCTTCTCCTGAATACCTACAGGGATACCACGTCCATTATCAACAACCGTTATGGAATTATCAGGGTTAATAAAAACTTCTATGTGATTACAATAACCAGCCAGAGCTTCATCTACGGAATTATCGACAATCTCATAAACAAGATGATGCAATCCTCTTGTAGACGTACTTCCTATGTACATTCCCGGTCTTTTTCTGACAGCCTCAAGTCCTTCCAGAACCTGTATCTGTTCAGCATCATAATTATTTGACATTTTTTTCCTCCTTAATATTCCACAACACACGAAACTTATATTTTTTTTACAGTTCCGTTTATAACATGATACACATTATTGATCACTACTTGTTCTTTTATAAAATCATCATAACCCGTACAGGTTATAATTGTCTGAATATCTTTGATCTCCTCTAACAAAGCTTCTCTTCTGCTGCTGTCAAGCTCTGACATAACATCATCCAAAAGCAATATCGGATTATCATTTATAATATTCTTTACCAGCTTTATCTCCGCTATTTTAAGAGAAAGAGCAACTGTTCTTTGCTGTCCCTGCGATCCGAATCTTCTCGCATCGATTCCGTTTATCATAAACATGATATCATCTCTGTGAGGTCCTGTCTGGGTACTCATATAATTCAGATCGACATGAACCTTGTCTGCCAGTACCTTTTCAAATTCATCTTCACTTACATTCTTATCATATATAATTTCCAGCTTTTCTTTTCCGGAAGTAAGCTTCGAATGAATCTCTCCTATCAGATTATTTAACATCATTATAAAATTTTGTCTTTCTTTTATAACTTTTTTTCCATAATCTACTAACTGGATATTCCATACATCTAAGGTATCCATCAGACTCTTATTATAGACAATCTGCTTTAAAAGATTATTTCTCTGATTCAATATTTTCGAATAAGATGAAAGGTTCTGATAATATAATCTGCTCAACTGACATAATTCCAGATCCAGAAACCTTCTTCTTTCAGAAGGACCGTTTTTTATGATAGATAAATCCTCCGGCGAGAAAAATATCACATTTAATAAACCAAAGAGTTCTGTTGTACGTCTGATGGGAAGTCCGTCTATTGCAACTCCTTTATTCTTGTTTTTACGCAAATGCATATCTATTCTATGACTTATATCACTTTTTTTAATGCAAAGACGTATATGTGACTCTTCTTCGCCTATTTTTATTATTTCCCGATCCTTACTTCCGCGGTGAGACTTGGTTGTGGCTGCCATATAGATAGATTCCAATATATTTGTCTTTCCCTGTGCATTATCACCATATAAGATATTTGTATTCTTATCGAATGTGATGAATAATTCATCATAATTTCTATAGTTGTTAATATTCAGTGATTCTACATACATACTATCTACCAGCCACACATATAGAATTATTTCTGGATACTTATCTTATCTCCATCAAATTCTACTTCGTCTCCATCATACAGTTTTTTTCCTCTTCTGGTCTCTATCTCACCGTTTACGATGACAAGACCCTGAGATATAACCTCTTTTGCTTCTACTCCTGACTCTACAAAACCGGCTGCCTTTAATGCCTGACCCAGTTTTATAAATTCATCTCTCAGCTTGATTATTTCCATTTTTTCTTATCTCCAATCCCGGATTATCTGCTTCCGATACCCATTGGAAGAATCAGATAAATATAACTCTCTTCTTCATCCTTTATTACGCAAGGTGATTTTGTATTATTCATATATATTGTAATATCATCATCTTCAATTGCACGGATCGCATCCATTAAAAACTTTGGATTAAATCCGATGATAATATTGTTTCCCTCTTTATGAATCTCAATCTCTTCATTCATGGAACCTATCAGAGAATCAATCTTCAAATATAACATATTATCCTCGATCGTAAGTTTGATAGGCTTCTTATCTGATTCTTTGATCAGAAGAGAAGAACGATCCAGACAGTCAAGAAACTCTCTCTTGTTGATTGTAAACTTAATCTGATAATCTACATTTAGCATATTATCGATTCTGAAGAATTCACCTTCTACCAGACGGGATACAACCTTTGTCCGATCAAATTCAAATAATATATTGTTATCTGCAAAGTAGATATTTACATCATCATCTACTCCACCACTTACAATCTTACTTATATAACTGAGTGCCTTCCCTGGAACAATAACCTTTACATCTTCACTTTCATTCTTAAGTTCAACGTTACGAATAGCAATTCTATGACCATCAATTGCTACTACACGAAGACGATTATTTGAAACTTCAAATAACTCACCTGTCATAACATTATTGTATTCACTGTCTGAAATAGAAAAAATTGTCTGGTTAATGATTTCTCTCAATGTAAACTGCGAAATAGTTATAAATTTAGATTTCTCTACAACAGGAAGACTGGAAAAATCCTCTCCTGACTTTCCGGCAATTGTAAATAATGATTTCTCACATTTTATAGTTGTCTTAAAATCTTCATTTGTCTCCATATGTATCTCGCTGTCAGGTAACTTACGAACAATATCGGATAAAAGTTTTGCTTCGATAGCAACCTTTCCTTCCTCAATAACAGTTCCTTCAACATATGATTCAATACCAATCTCCATGTCATTTGCTGTAAGTTTGATATTTCCATTTTCAGCTTCTATAAAGATACATGAAAGAATTGGATGTGTGGTTTTTGTAGATACAGCTTTTGATACATTACTTATTCCCTGCATCAATTTTCCCTTCATACACGAAATCTTCATTTTGTTTATAACTCCTTTCCCGGTTTGATTCCATATATATATTTAATAATTAAAGTAGTAATAATAGTAGTAGTAGGTGTGGATTTGTTGAAACTCTTAAAACCCATTATAAAATATAATAAAACTAATTATGTGACTATGTTAATGAGGCTCTTTTTAAATGTTAATTTAATGGAGGTTTTTAACATTTAAAAATCGTTTGAATTGAATGAATTGTCAGATACTAACATTTCATAATACTATTACATACATTCATCCACATTTAATTAACATCAGCTGTGAGGACTTAGCTTTTTCATGATCACATCAATGGTTTCAGCATATTCAGGATCATTTGCTATTCTTTCCTCTACTCTCTTTATGTTGCTTAATACAGTGGAATGATCTTTTCCTCCAAATACATCACCGATTGTTTTGAGTCCTTTAGTTGTAAACTTACGGCAGAGATACATGGATATTTGCCTTGCATTTGCAACATCCTGACTACGTTTGGAAGATTTGATATCATCTACACTTATATTTAAATGTTCGGAAACCGTATTAATGATAAGATCAGGTGTAATAGCTACATTGGTTTCCTTGGATATCATGTCTTTTAATATGTTCTTTGCAAGATCTTCGGTTATTGTGACATTTCCAAGTTCGGCATATACACTGATCTTGTTCAATGCACCTTCCAGTTCTCTTACATTATAGGTAACATTATTAGCAATATATTCGAGAATGTTATCACTGATATTTTTATAACCGTTCATCTCTACTTTGTTTTTAAGAATCGCCATTCTTGTCTCGTAATCAGGAGCATGAATATCGATCGGTACACCCCATTCAAATCTGGAACGAAAACGTTCTTCCAGAGTTTTGATCTCTTTTGGTGGTTTATCTGAAGACAGGATGATCTGCTTACCTTCATCATGAAGTGCATTGAAGGTATCAAAAAATTCCTGCTGGGTACTCTCTTTACCAATCAGGTATTGAATATCATCGATAAGTAATACATCGACGGTTCTGTATTTTTCCCGAAATTCATCTGTCTTATTTTTCTTGATTGCTTCTACGATCTCATTTGTGAATTTGTTAGATGGAACGTAGAGAACTTTCATATTCTTATTATGTTGTAATATATAATGTGCAATCGACTGCATCAGATGTGTCTTTCCAAGACCTGCCCCACCATATAAGAATAGTGGATTGAATTTATCCAGTCCCGGTGAATCTGCGACAGCCAGACATGTTGCATGGGCGAGTTTGTTACTCTCACCTACTACAAATGTTTCAAATGTATATTTTGGGTAAAGATTGCTTTTTGTAATTGCCTCGTTGTATTCCTCAGATGTGACGATTTCTTTTGAATCGTTTTTGAGGTTACTTTCAAGATCAATGACAACTTCGATAGAATCATCCTGAAGAACTTCTCTTATAGAAGTAACCAGAAACATATCGTACATTTTCTTGTTGATAAATTCTATGCCCCTTGCTCCCATCTGCTCGTCAATTGTGAAATACAATTTTTTTCCTTCGACAGAATATAACTTCAAAGGTTTTATCCATGTATTAATAACGATATGGGATAATCCATGTTCAGTCTCAAGAAGGGAGAGAATCTCGTCCCATTTTGATAATATCAATTCTTTCATTTTTATGAAAATCCTTTCAGTCCATTCGTTGTATCTATGGAGTTATAGGCATAGAACCACGTATTTATATCTTATAATAAAATGACCATTTTTTCAAGTTTTATTACCCTCAGACAGACATATGATAAAAATTTTCTATATAATAGGAAGAAACTCATTTTGCATTATGGATGGAAATCGTTTTGTAAAAGGTTGAAAATAAGTTACATAATAATTATGAAAAAGTATTGTTATGTTAAGTAATAAAAATGTTACCTAATAAATTGTGAACATCAAAAAATAAGATAAAATATGGATTTATGTAAGAATGAAAACAACAAATCCAGATGTTATCCACATGTTATTAACAATTTGTGGATAACATTATGTAAATTGATTATGGTAAAGTACATATCAATGGATAAATGTGAAAAGAAAGAAAAACCACAAGATTTTGTATTTGAAAATTATATGTACACCAATTTTTGAAAAATAAAAAATCACATTTTTCTAACTAAGTATTTTATAGTGTAAAAACCCTTGATTTTAAAGGAAATATTCAAAAAAAACTTGACTGTATGTGGTTATTTATTTATAATATGCAAGGACTTTGTAGGTATCTACATGTGTTCGTCCGAGTCTGTTATAAACAGAGGAAACGAATGGATGTGGATAAATCATGGTCATAATAATTAAAGGAGGTGTATAGATATGAAGATGACTTTCCAGCCTAAGAAGAGACAGAGATCAAAAGTACATGGTTTCAGAAAGAGAATGAGTACTGCTAATGGCAGAAAGGTACTGGCCGCTAGACGAGCTAAGGGTAGAAAGAAATTATCAGCATAGGTCACAAGGTTGTGGCCTTTTTTAGTTTTTCTAATTTTCAATCAATGATTTGGTGGTTATGTTATGAGTAATTTTATTACGTTAAAAAACAGCAGAGAGTTTGGCAGTGTTTATAACACAAAGGATTCGGTGGCCAATAAATATTTAGTTATGTATCTGAGAGCCAACAGCTTGGAATACAATAGACTTGGAATCTCTGTTAGTAAAAAAGTTGGTAACAGTGTGGTGAGACACAAGGTAACCAGATTGATTAGAGAAGCTTATCGATTAAACAAAGACTGTATCCGCAGTGGTTATGACATTGTGTTCGTTGCCAGAACAACAGCGAAGGACAAAGGGTATCATGAGATAGAAAGTGCTATGATGCATCTGTTCAGGCTGAAGAAACTGACGCTAGTCAGAGATGGTGAAAATTAAAAATGAAAAGAATGTTAATTGGTTTAATCAGATTTTATCAAAGGTATTTGTCCATGTTAAAAGGACATCCTACCTGCAAGTATTTTCCAACCTGTTCACAATATGCGATCGAAGCTTTGGAAAAGTATGGAGTGATAAAAGGTGGCCTCCTGGCTGTATGGAGAATACTTAGATGTAATCCTTTTTCTAAAGGAGGATATGATCCCGTTCCATAAAGGAGGACAAGATGTTTCTAACAGTAGAAGACGGTCTGATCTTAGGACCGATATGTTGGTTATTCGGTAAGATATTCGATCTTATGTATAAATTGATTGAGCTTATCAGTAACAGCATGGGAATAGGATATGTTAATCTTAGTATCTGCGTTATCTTATTTACGTTTTTTATAAGAGCTTGTTTGTTTCCGTTGAATTTCAAACAGCAGAAATCTTCTAAGATTATGAGTTTTATCCAGCCGGAGATTAATAAGGCAACAAAGAAGTATAACAATAAAACAGATCAGGAATCCCTGATGAAGAAGCAGCAGGAGACACAGAAGATCCAGAAGAAGTATGGTGTAAGCCTTACATCCGGATGTCTGCCAACTCTGATCCAGCTTCCTGTATTCTATGGTTTGTACCGTGTTATCCAGAATATTCCTGCTTATGTAGAAGATATGAAGGGTAAGTATGATGCGATTGTAACAAGTATGCAGAGTGTAGCTATCGATAAGATAGATGCTTCCAAGTTACAGGCAATCGGACTTGATTCCGGTGCAAAATATTATGATATTATCAATGCGGTTGCAACAGATAAGGAAGGTCAGGTTTCTACAGCAGTTACTGCTTCAAAGCAGATGATGACGGCTGCATCAAATGGAGATCTTACAAATAATAAGGTAATTGATGTACTGGATAAGATATCCACATATGACTGGTCACAGTTACAGGATATTTTTGGATTTACAAGTGGAAAAGAAGCAGATTATATTCAGAACTTTGAGAATATGAACAGATTTTTATTTAATATGAATATTGCAGATGCTCCCGGATTGAAGCTTTCAGCAGCACTGATCGTTCCAATCCTGTCAGCAGTATTGCAGTTTGTATCTTCAAAAATCAGCATGAGTGCTTCCAATACAAATTCAAATGATCCTACGGCTGCACAGGCAAACAGCATGATGAATATGATGACTTACGGTATGCCGCTTATGTCATTATTTATCTGTATTAATCTGCCAATCGCTATTGGTCTTTACTGGATCATAGGTTCTGTTATTACAATTATTACACAGCTTATTATCAACAATTATTATAAGAAGTGTGATAAAGAAGCAGTTCTTGAGAAATGTAGAGTAAAAGCAGCTAAGAAGCAGGCAAAGAAAGAAGCAAAGCATCCTGGTAAGAAGTCATTCTATGAAAGAATGATGGACGCTCAGAATGGTAATGTAAGTTCAGATAGCACCCAGTCTGAAAGTATTAACAGAATGGCATCTTCAAGACTGAAAAGTTATACGAATCCGACAGTTGATGAAGTGAAACAGTCAGAAAACAACGTTCATTACAAATCTGGAAGCATTGGTTCCAAAGCAAATATCATGCTTCAGTATCAGAATAAGAGTAATGATAAGGGAGGAAAAAAATAATGGAGTTTGTAGAATTTAAAGGTAAAACTTTAGATGAGGCACTTATGCAGGCAAGTGTTGAGCTTGGATGTGCCAGTACAGACCTGGAATATAATGTAGTCAGTGAGGGATGCACAGGTTTTCTTGGACTGATCGGTTCAAAGCCATTTGTCATCAGTGCCAGAAAGAAGAAAACATTTGTGGATGATGTAAGAGAATATCTTGAAACATTATTCAAGGCTATGGATATTCAGGCTGACATTAAGATTGAGTTTAATGAGACAGACAATCTTCTTGATATCGATGTAGAAGGACCTGAGATGGGTATTCTGATCGGTAAGAGAGGTCAGACATTAGATGCACTCCAGTATCTGATCAGTCTCGCAGTAAACAAGAAGAGTGACTCTTATATCAGAGTAAAGCTTGATACAGAGAATTACAGAGCAAGAAGAAAAGAAACTCTTGAAAATCTTGCCAAGAACATTGCATTCAAGGTAAAGAGAACAAAGCGTTCATTTGCACTTGAACCAATGAATCCTTATGAGAGAAGAATTATCCACGCTACTTTACAGAATGATAAGTATGTATCCACAAGAAGCGAGGGTGAAGAGCCATATCGTAAGGTTATCGTATATTTAAAAAAATACGACAGGAATAACAAATAATAAAGTATTTTGCTAACAGATACTTGTATAAAAACAGAAAAACATATGTAAATATGAATTTCTGAAAAAATATGATTTCCGGAAAACGAAGAATCAGGGTAACGGCTCTGGTGAATCGGCTTCCGGAAATTTTTTTTAGGGATAGAAAAAAAGTATGTATAGGTGTATTATCTAAAAGTATGTTAGTATAAATAAAATGACATGATAAGATAAAATACATGATATCTGTCATGACAGTAAACGATATGTAGAATATTGATCAGATAGAAACAGGAGAAATCATATGCTTGTAAATGATACGATCGCCGCGATCGCAACCGGTATGGGAAATGCCGGAGTTGGTATTATAAGGATCAGTGGTAAGAATGCAGTTGAAGTCGCTTCAAAGGTGTTCAGACCGGCAAATAAAGAAAAAAAAATAGAAAGCATGAAAAGCTACACGGCAGCATTTGGACAGGTATATGATGGCGATAAAGAGCTGGATGAAGGTATTCTGCTTCTGATGCGTGCTCCGCATACTTATACATGTGAGGATGTGTGTGAACTGCAGTGTCATGGAGGAATGGTTGTATTAAGAAATGTACTTGCTGCAGTAATTAAAAATGGTGCAAGACTTGCAGAACCGGGAGAATTTACCAAAAGGGCATTCTTAAATGGAAGGATCGATCTGTCACAGGCAGAATCAGTTATGGATCTGATCAGTGCGAAGAATGACTTTGCGGTGAAATCTTCTCTTATGCAGCTGCGTGGTGATCTGAAGAATCAGATCATAGATATGAGAGAACAGATTTTATATAATGTAGCGTTTATAGAATCGGCACTTGATGATCCGGAACATTACAGTCTGGATGGTTATCCACAAAAACTACAAACAATTGTGGATAAATTGGGTGATAATGTGGATAAATTACTGCGAACTTTTGATAACGGAAGAATATTAAAAGAGGGAATCAAGACTGTTATCGTTGGTAAGCCTAATGCCGGAAAATCCTCACTTCTCAACATGTTTCTGGGAGAAAACAGAGCAATCGTTACGGATATTGCAGGAACGACAAGAGATACATTAGAAGAAGTTGTCAACATAAATGGTATTATACTGAACATTGTGGATACAGCAGGTATTCGCGATACAGAAGATATTGTGGAAAAGATGGGTGTGGATAAAGCACTGGAATTTGCATCACAGGCAGATCTGATCTTATATGTGATCGATGGATCTGTACCGTTAGATGACAACGATAAGCAGATAATATCAGAGATTAAGGGCAAGAATGTCATTGCCGTTATGAATAAAAACGACTTACAAACAGTTGTGGATAAAATGTGGATAACATGCGAGCTTGGTTGTGATATCGTAGAATTATCTGCTTCTACAGGAGATGGAAAAGAAAAGTTATATGATCTGTTAAATGACAAATTCTTTTCCGGAGAATTGGATTATAATGATCAGTTGTACATTACAAATGCGAGACATAAAGAAGAACTGATGAAGACCGAAGAAAGTCTTTTAAAGGTAAGAGAAAGCATTGATATGGGTATGGAGGAGGATTTCTTCTCAATTGACCTGATGGATGCTTATGAACATCTGGGGCTTATTATAGGAGAAACGAACAGAGATGATCTTGCAGATAAGATATTTGAAGAATTCTGCATGGGTAAATAGGAGGATGGATAAATGCCAGTGGTTGAAGAAAATTATGATGTGGTAGTTGTGGGGGCCGGTCATGCAGGCTGTGAAGCTGCACTTGCTTCTGCTCGGCTTGGACTTGAAACGATTCTGTTTACAGTTAGTATGGACAGTGTAGCCATGATGCCCTGTAATCCAAACGTAGGTGGAAGCTCGAAAGGACACCTGGTAAGAGAACTGGATGCACTCGGCGGGGAGATGGGAAAGAATATTGATAAGACTTATATTCAGTCCAAAATGTTAAATGCATCAAAAGGACCTGCTGTTCATTCTCTTCGAGCGCAGGCAGATAAGTCAAATTATTCCCGTACAATGAAACATACATTAGAGAATACCGATCATCTGGTATTACGTCAGGCTGAGGTATCAGAGCTGATGGTAATAGACGGCGTGGTTAAGGGTGTTAAGACATTTTCCGGTGCAACCTATTATGCAAAGGCAGTTGTTCTCTGTACAGGTACTTATCTGAAAGCAAGATGTATCTATGGAGATGTCGTAAATCATACAGGACCAAATGGACTTATGGCAGCCAATCATTTGTCGGATTCCATGAAAGAAGCCGGAATCGGTATCCGCCGGTTTAAGACAGGTACACCTGCAAGACTGGATAAGAGAACGATTGATTTCTCTCAGATGGAGGAACAAAAGGGTGATGAGCATATCGTTCCATTTTCATTTACAAATACAGAAGAAGATATCAAGAGGGATCAGGTATCCTGCTGGCTTTGTTATACAAATGAGGAAACACATGAGATCATTCGTGAGAATATCAACCGTTCTCCATTGTTTTCCGGTGTGATCGAAGGTACAGGACCTAGATACTGCCCTTCGATCGAGGACAAGGTTATGAAGTTTCCGGATAAGACGAGACATCAGATTTTTATAGAGCCGGAGGGTGAATTTACAAATGAGATGTATATGGGCGGAATGTCCAGCTCTCTCCCAGAGGATGTTCAGTATAAGATGATACGGAGCATGAAAGGACTTGAGAATGTCAGGATCGTAAGAAATGCTTATGCGATTGAGTATGATTGTATCAGTGCGATCAATCTGAAGCATTCACTGGAATTTAAGGATGTGGAAGGCTTATTTGGAGCAGGTCAGTTAAATGGAAGCTCCGGTTATGAGGAAGCGGCAGCACAGGGACTTATGGCCGGTATCAATGCAGCCAGAAAGGTGCTTGGAAAAGAGCCTGTTGTACTGGATCGTTCACAGGCTTATATAGGTGTGTTGATCGATGATCTGGTTACAAAGGAGACAAAAGAACCATACCGAATGATGACTTCCAGAGCAGAATATCGTCTGCTGTTAAGACAGGATAACGCGGATCTTCGACTGACCGATATAGGTCATGAAATCGGGCTGATCGACGATGAGAGATATGAGAAATTCTGTCAGAAACGTACAATGATCGAAGAAGAAACAAAGCGTTTAACTGAAACGATGGTTGGCGGAAACAGTAAGATTCAGGAATTCTTGCGTTCTATGGAAACAACAGAGTTAAAGACAGCAGTAAGTCTTGCAGAGCTGACCCGCAGACCGGAGCTTTCTTATGAGAAGATTGCACCAATCGATCCGGAGAGACAGCCGTTGCCTGCGGATGTGATCGAACAAATTGATATATCGATCAAGTATGAAGGATATATCAAGAGACAGACGGAACAGGTACATCAGTTTAAGAAGCTGGAAAAGAGAATGATCCCGGCTGATCTGAATTATGATGATGTGTCGAATCTTCGAAAAGAAGCCAGACAGAAGTTAAAGGATATCAAGCCGGAAAATATCGGTCAGGCATCCAGAATCTCCGGTGTATCACCGGCAGATATATCTGTGCTGCTGGTTTATCTGAAGATGAAGCAGCATGCCGTAGAGCCTGAAAATAAATAAAAAAGCAGATATGAAGATAATATAAAATTATCTGTAGGTAAGTGTTATTTTTGAAAGCATATAATATGAGATGTAATATATATGTTCAGAAATATATAGAAAGGATACCATAAATATGGATCGACTATATGAAGTAGCAAAGAAGATAGATATTGAATTAAGTGATCATCAGTTAGAACAGTTTCAGAAATATTATGAGCTTCTGGTAGAGTGGAATAAGGTTATGAATCTGACAGCCATCATAGAGAAGGAAGATGTCATTATAAAGCATTTTGCAGATAGTCTTCTACTTGCAAAATATAAAAAGCTGGATGAATCTTTATCAGTCATAGATGTAGGGACCGGAGCAGGATTTCCCGGAATACCGCTTAAGATCGCATTTCCGGGATTAAAGGTAACTTTGATGGATTCCCTGAATAAGCGTGTAAAGTTTTTAAATGAAGTTATCCGCACGCTTGAGCTGGATGATATAGAAGCTGTTCACAGCAGAGCTGAGGATGGTGGAAGAAATGTACAGTATCGTGAGAAGTATGATCTTGCGGTATCAAGGGCAGTTGCCAATCTTTCTTCTTTATCGGAATTTTGTATGCCATTTGTTAAGACAGGTGGATATTTTATTCCATATAAGGCATCCGGACTGGATGAAGAGATCCATGCAGGAAAGAAAGCCATTCGTATCCTTGGAGGACAGGTAGAGAATATCTTCCATACAACGATACCTGATACGGATATGGAGCGTTGTTTTGTCTTCGTGAAGAAGATAGCAGCAACACCGGAGGAGTATCCAAGAAAAGCAGGAACAGCGACAAAGAAGCCTCTTGGAATGAAAGAAAAATAAAAAAGTATAGTAGAAATGAAAATATATAATATGAAAAATATATAATATCAATGAAAGACATTATATAAAAATGGAGCAGGTATTTGTAAACCTGCTCCATTTTTATTAGGAAAATATACAGAAAAATGATCTGTTCGTTTTATTATCAAATGTTAGAATATTATCTTGTAGCACGAGTGTGCCGTTTTTCTTTACGTCTCTCTCGAATTTCTGTCTGTTTTTGTTTGATAGCTTCAACACCGTTTTTATCTATTGGTTTAATTGTTTTAACAACATAGTATTTTCCGTTATCAAGTGGTTTAAATTTTATCTTTCCACTGAAATAACCATGGTGCCAGCATTTCCCTGCACAGATGTAAGAAGACGGACTGTTTGAAAACCATTCAAGCCTCTTATTGATCTTCTTGTTACATTTGTAGCATCTTATACAGGTAATATCTTCATCGTCCATTGCTTCCTGCTTGCTTGAAAATTCTCTTGTAATGTATTCATACTGATTATTATGTATGGCTACAATTTCCTCTTCCTTTTTTGTAGGATGAATATACAGATCGAAGCTGTATAAATCTTTCAAATTTCTTGGATGCATCTCTTTTAAAACAAGAGCGGTATATCTGGCATCGTTTACAGCAGAATGAAAAGGTTCATCTTCCGGTATATTAAAATCTGCAACTGCTTTTTCCAGTTTACTGACGGTAGAACCGGTTGGATCGACCATGTTTGCATATATCTGCTGAAGATTTAAAAATTTCAAAGGACGAGGAAGCTTGTCCATATAGTAGAAAGCCATATTTGTCTGTAATTCGGTAAGATCCATGGGACCCCAGGTACAAAAGATATAATCTTTACCGCACCATTCCAGAAATTCCGTACAGACTTCTTTAAATCCTCTTCCTTTTGCCAGATCCGTTTCATCATAATTTAAAATGGTTCTGATTTTTGAATGTAATTTTTTATAGATCCGGGGTTTTATCAAACTGGAATATTCATCAATGATGCGATAGTTCTTATCTACTTTAACTGCACCAATTTCGATAATTTCAAAAGGCATTCGGGGATGTTCTCCGATATGACCGGAATAACTTTGATTCCACTCAAGATCCATTACGATATAGTTCATGTGTATTGATCCTTTGATTTGTTATATGAAAATAACTGTCGTATACTTTCAAATTAATTAATTTACATCTATGAAATTCTGAAAATAATTTAAAATATAAGAATTTCATAAAAAATGCACCTGGCGGGATTCGAACCCACGGCCTTCCGCTTAGGAGGCGGACGCTCTATCCTGCTGAGCTACAAATGCAGACGAGTTAAACTTTATAGAAACCCTAACATTACTATGATACCTAAGAATATTAGAAATGTCAATTTTTAAAAAATGACATTTCCCTGCAGCCAGATTTCACCTTTAAAACGGCGCCCCGGAGCCGGTAGCCCGAGAAGATCTTTTTCATTAATGGCTATGGTCATAAGCATTTCATTTGTTTCCACGTTCAGAAGATAGACATTATCATTTGTATAATCATTCTTACATAAGGTGTAGTCCAGAATATTTCCTATAATAGAATAATGTTCTGTCTCAATACCATATGGCATGAAATTTGTTTCTACAATAGAAAGAATGTCTTCATAATGTGACCGACGGTTTACCTGTGTATAGATATCCATGTCATCCAACGTAAGACTTTCCATTGCGGTGCGATCACCTTGTCTGGCAGCTTCAATTAACTTGTTTCGGTTAGCAGAAGAATGATTGTGTTCTTTTGTTGATGGTGGAAGCTGTTCTATATCAAGTATGATCTTACCATTTGTAGACAGACCGGACATATAAGCCTTATTGATCAGATGGTTGGAGTAGTTCATCCATTTTGTATTTGCATAGTCGGAAACATTGGTAAGAAAGAAGATAAGTGTCATGCCGAGATTATAATCCTCACATACACCGGCAAAAGATTCTTTATCTCCGTGCTTTTCTATATAGATGCGTTCCTGATTCATTACGGAAGAACTGCGAACATAAGGAAAGTAATATTCAAATGAAACTGTGTTGTCGATATCCATTTCACCAACAAGTGAAATGCCAAAGCCTTCTCCAAAGTCTTTGGTCAGTTGGACAAGACGTGTGTCTGCATCAACAGTTATAATATTTCTTGTTGTTGGATAGGCAATGATTTCTTTTGTGATCGGAGTCAATTGCCTTCTGTTTTTTATATCGGAAAAACCAATTGAACGCAGATAACTGTGCATACAGACACCTCCTGTCTTACATTTTTATAATTTAGTCTAATTTACTATGGTCAAAAAAGTCTGTTTTATATAATTAAGCTTCAATTTTATCCTTGCCACCCATGTATGGACGAAGTACTTCTGGAATTCTTACTGAGCCATCTTCCTGAAGGTTGTTCTCGAGGAAGGCAATTAACATTCTAGGTGGAGCAACTACAGTATTATTTAAGGTATGTGCAAGATACTTCTTACCATCTTCGCCCTTTACACGAATCTGAAGTCTTCTTGCCTGAGCATCACCCAGATTTGAACAACTTCCTACTTCAAAGTACTTCTTCTGACGTGGTGACCATGCTTCTACATCCAGTGATTTAACTTTCAAATCTGCGAGGTCACCTGAGCAGCATTCCAGAGTACGAACAGGAATATCAAGTGAACGGAAAAGATCAACTGTATTCTGCCATAATTTATCAAACCACATCTTGCTTTCTTCCGGTTTACAGACAACGATCATTTCCTGTTTCTCAAATTGATGAATACGATATACACCACGTTCCTCAATACCATGAGCACCTTTTTCTTTTCTGAAACATGGAGAGTAGCTTGTTAATGTCTTTGGAAGTTCTTCTTCCGGAATAATCTGATCGATGAATTTACCAATCATGGAGTGCTCGGATGTACCGATCAAGTAAAGATCTTCGCCTTCAATCTTATACATCATCGCATCCATTTCCGCAAAACTCATAACACCTGTAACTACATTGCTTCGAATCATGAAAGGAGGAACACAGTAGGTAAATCCTCTATCAATCATGAAGTCTCTTGCATAAGAGATAACAGCAGAATGGAGTCTTGCAATATCACCCATCAGATAGTAGAAACCATTTCCTGCTACACGTCTTGCTGAATCAAGATCCAGTCCGTGAAGATGTTCCATGATCTCTGAATGATATGGAATCTCAAAATCAGGAACGACCGGCTCACCAAAGCGTTCAATCTCTACATTTTCGGAATCGTCCTTACCGATAGGAACTGATGGATCAATGATATTTGGAATGACCATCATGATTTCTTTTACTTTTGCTTGAAGTTCTGTTTCGTTTTCCTGTAATTCTGATAAACGCTCAGCCTGTTCTGTTACCTGTTTCTTAATTTCTTCAGCTTCTTCCTTTTTACCCTGAGCCATTAAAGCACCAATCTGCTTGGACAGTTTATTCCTATTCGCTCTCAGATCATCTGCTTCCTGCTGTGTAGCTCTTGCCTGTGCATCGAGTTCAATTACCTCATCAACAAGTGGGAGCTTGCTGTCCTGAAATTTGTTTTTAATGTTCTGTTTTACTACATCTGGATTCTCTCTTAAAAATTTAATGTCTATCATTTTTTGATATTCCTCCTAGTTTATATGAATATTGTATATCCATATGTTTTTATATTTTTTTGACTAAAGTCATTATTGTTCTGAAAATTATTATTGTTCTATAATATCTTCAATTTCTTCATCCAGAGTTTTTGCACGTTCAATTGCTTCTTTCTCTTCATCGGAGAGAGCAACATAAGATTCTCCTCGAATCAATTCTTTAGCATATGCAAAACATCCTTCTCTGGAATGCATACAGTTTAGAACAATACCATTGTTATTGCTATCCATAAATGCAATAGCAAAGCTGAGACTTCCACCCATTCCTTCAAAGGCATCGTATTTTACAAGACCAATCTTACTTATGCAGGAGGCAAGAGTTTCCTGTATCTCTTTATGTTCCTTTGTAAGACGTTTGGAATTATTTTTAACAGCGTCCATTTCAGCAAAACGATCAAGAATAATGTCTTCCATATCGCCTGCTGTTTTCCCGTTTAGAAGACGTTTGATATCTTTATTTCTTTTTCGTATATTTGCCAGTATATAGAATATAAATATAAACTGGGCGATGATTAAAATGAATAAAATGATGAAAAGGATAGCAGGATCCAGACCAATCTTATCAAGTAATGTATTGTTCATCTGATATAGTTCCTTTCCGTTTATTCTCTGTTGATGGAATATAACATCTCTGTTATTCTTTCCAATTCATCCTGAGAATAGTAATTTATTTCAATTTTTCCTTTTTCATTGTTCTTTGATTTTATAGCTATCTTTGCACCCAAAATATCTTTTAAACGACTTTCAATATCATTATAGAAGATAGATAAATCGTTTGTGGCTACAATATTTTCTTTCGACTCTTTCGGAATACTTAAAAGCTTTTTAATATAAATCTCTGTGTCGCGAACACTAAGTTTATTATCAAAGATAAAATTGGCCGCTTCTGTCTGTAATTCAGCGTCTTCAATCGGAATTAGTGCACGAGCATGACCGGTTGTTAGTTTATCTTCAATAATCATCTGACGTACTTCGTCGCATAATTTTAAGAGACGAAGAGAATTTGCGATAGTTGATCTGTTCTTGGACACCTTTTCAGCAACTTCTTCCTGAGTCAGACTATATTCATTAATCAGGCTTTCATATGCCAGAGCTTCTTCAATTGGGTTCAGATCTTCACGTTGAATATTTTCAATGAGAGAAATCTCCATAATTTCACGATCTGTATATTCCCGAATGACGACAGGAACTTCTTTTACACCGGCAAGTCTGGCTGCGCGCCATCTGCGTTCACCGGCAATAATCTCATAAAATTTGCCTTTTTTTGTAACAATAAGGGGTTCTAATACACCATACTGTTTGATAGAATCTGCAAGTTCCTGTAATGCATCTTCATCGAATTGCTTTCTGGGCTGAGATTTATTTGGCTCAATCTGTGTTATCTTAACTTTTTGTTCTACTTCTTTTACAACTTCCTTTACAACTTCTTTTGTAATGGTTTTTGTTGTTTCGCCAGGAGTAGATTTGGATTTCGTTCTTGCTTCATCGCCTGTGGGAATCAGTTGATTCAGACCTCTTCCCAAACCTTTTTTTGTGGGCATGATTTTCCTCCTGTATTTTATTTATAATAATCATTTTCGATTACTTCATCTGCAAGCATCATATAGTGTTCAGCTCCAGCAGATTTTGGGTCATATTCAATTATAGGCATTCCATAACTTGGTGCTTCTGCCAGACGTACATTTCTGGGAATCATAGTGTTATAGATATGCTGATTCAGATTTTCTTTTACATTTTCTACAACCTGCATAGAAAGATTTGTTCGTGAATCATACATAGTGAATACGATTCCTTCAATCGTTAGTAAACGGTTAAGCTGTTTTCGAATCAAATTTACTGTATAGATTAACTGTGATAATCCATCCAGAGCAAAAAATTCACACTGAATAGGAACTAATACTGTGTTGGCTGCAGTTAAGGCATTGACAGTTAACATTCCGAGAGCAGGTGGACAATCTATAATGATGTAATCAAATTTTCGCCTTACACTTTTAAGATGATTTTTAAGGACATATTGTGGGTCTTCTACCGTAACAAATTCTACTTCAGCACCTGCGAGTTCTCGACTTGCAGGTAATAGATTCAAACCTTTGATATCGGGATAGGCATCAATAATCATACATTCGCCAAGGTTACAATCGCCATTTAGCATATCATATACACTGTATTCAAGTGCATTCTTATCGATACCGAGACCACTTGTCATATTACCCTGTGGATCCATATCTACAGCTAATACCTTCTTTCCCTTTTTTGCAAGGCAGGCTGCAAGATTAATTGCAGTTGTAGTTTTTCCTACGCCACCTTTCTGGTTGGCAATTGCGATTATTCTTCCCACTTGTTGATAATCTCCTTCTTAAAGTCTAATAACAGATGTTTCACGTGAAACATTTTATTTACAAATTTATTTTTTGCTTTGTTGTATTATTTTTTCCTTGTCCATTATATCACTATAATAGAATTATTGAAATGAAAAAATCTCTATATATTATAAAATCCCGTCACACTAATTAAAAAATAAATTAGCAGAACGGGTACAAGAAAATGTCTATATAAAAGGAAAGATGTGACGTAACATGATATAGCGGGCTCCGGAAAGAGCAATTTAAAAAAAGGGGGGGATTAAATTTTGCTATATTATGTGTAGTCACATCAATCTTATCAAAACGTATAGACTGCGTTTCGATGGATTTATTATAACACTAATATGTAGAAATATCTACTATTATTTTGAAAAATGTAGAAAAAATTAAAAAAGATGTTCTCGTGAGATGAATTCCTCGCTGTGTTTCACGTGAAACAAGTAATGATAAACAAGTATGATTGTGTTTCACGTGAAACATATAATAATAAAAAATATGTCTGTGTTTCACGTGAAACATAAAATAGGATTGCTTCTTTATAGTAAGACAATCCTATCTTATGTTTGTTTACTTACTAAATTTTTATGTGTAAGAGTATCCTATCCGTTTATTCCATATATCTGTTAGAATATCATTAATTGCTCTAAGAATTTAGAAACCTCCACCCAGGCTTTTTTGGATTCCGGCATAAGGGTCATACCCATTTGAAAAACATGGAACATATTCTCATATATGGATAAACGAACTTTTACACCCTGGGCTTTTGCTTTTTCAGCAACAAGAACAGAATCAGATAAAAGCATCTCATTAGATCCAACCTGAATCAGCATCGGAGGAAAACCGGTAAAATCACCAAACAATGGGGAGATATAAGGATCACTTGAGTCATGAGCTCCCGGATAAACACTGTTGTAGATTAAGCTTTCATTTGTATTTCCAAAAAGTGGATCAATCTCAAAATTCTCTGTATAGGATGGACCACTTGCTGTCAGGTCTGTCCATGGAGACATAGCTACGATTCCGGCAGGAAGAATACGATCTCGATCTGCAAGATAATGGCATAATGCCATAGCTAATCCGCCACCGGCAGAATCACCGGCCAGAATGATATGGTTTTCAGAGTAGCCATGGGTTAACAGCCAGTCATATGAATATAAGGCATCGTTTAAAGCTGCTGGATATGGATTCTCCGGGGCAACACGATAATCAATGGAAAGAACAGATGCGCCTTTCCCAAGCTCTGAATATAAACCGGCAAACATACGATACTGTGTCTTAAAAGCTCCGACATATCCGCCACCATGAAATTGAAGGATGACATATGGATTATGGGAATTTTTCCATTTTAACATTTCCATTTTGAAATTCTTTGTTTCTATTAATTCGCTGGTAAAATGATCCGGATATTTATATGTTTTATCAATGTCGCTTTTGGAACGATTGTTATTTCTAATCTGTGTAAGAAGGTTGTTACTATTGAAATCTGCGACCAGTTCACATACAAGTTTTGCTTGTTTGCTCATTCCGGAATTATCAGGAGATGAGGAAGAACCGGAGGTTAATTTATCTAAAAGTGCCATTTAATAAAATCTCTCTTTCTAAATTTAGTTAATAGTAAGCAGTGCACAACGAAAAATAATTGCTGGCACTGCTTTTACTATAAGATAATTTGTATTTGTAGGTTATTACCTGTGATGTCATTTATAAAATAATATCCTATGCTTGAAATATAATTCTATATATGAAATATAATTTTATACATGAAATCTACGTTTTAGTTCTGTTGTTGCAGGTCGATCTCCGAATACCAGTGTACCACCGAGCAACAGAGCACTCATAACATCTGCAATGATCATAAAGAAATCATGTTTAAAGAACTTTCCGGTAAGCATAAGTATTGTCAGGATCACACAAATAATAATGATATATACCTGTAATAAAATATAGGATTGCCAATTTTCAGTATTAATAATCATCAAAACAAGAATTGCAATGTCTAGCATTGCAATAACACAAGGTATTGCAAAGTCGATTGACCATCCGGTATATCCAAGTATATAATCAACCAATACAAGAACGGGCATGATGAAAATTGCCTGTACCAGCATTTTCTTTCGATGACTCTTATTGTGCCTAAATGAATAGATCAGTGAAAAACAGGCATATGCAAGTCCGATTCCGCACAGGGCTGACCATTTTACCTTTGAATATGTCAGGTAATTGATCAGAATAAGGACACCTTCTACAACAATACTGCAAAATATTGTCAGTTTAATAACAAACCGCATACGACGCATTGCGGGCGTAATATCCGGATACATAACAGATTTTGACTTCTCACCGGTTCCTTGACTATGGTCAAGAAAGTCTTTTTCACTTTCCGGATCTTTCACCGGATCATATTCCAGAACTCCGTTACATAAAGGACATGAAAGGGAGTGATCCAGAACATCTATGTTACAACGTCTACATTTACTCATAATACACCCCGTTACTTTCTATCGATACATGAATTCCGTCTCGAACCATCTGGCGGAAAAATTCTTTTTGTATAAATGTTTCACGAATGGCAGAGCTGAAGGTGAAGACCAGTGTATCCTTATAACTGATGACACTTCCTTTGATGAACTGTCCTTTGGACATTGACAGAACGACATGGAAGCGGTCGATATATTCCTTATACATATCATCAACGGATACAACTCCAAGGTTTGTGATCGTTGATGTATTTGCTTTTAATGAAGCTTTATAAATACGGCGCATGGCGATGCTCTTAAAGACACGCGGAACGGCACGGATGATAAAATTTACTTCATTGGAAACGTTATAGGATAACAGCTTCTCCAGATTTTCTTTATTGATTTGTTCCTTCAGACTATCTGCGATGATGTGCAGAACATCTTCAAATGTATAAGTATCCTTCTCCGGCTTGAAGTAAGCGGAGACAACGGCAAAGAAGTTCTTCGTTGTATTGGAATTAAAATATGGGCGAAGATTTACAGGAACGACGGTGCTGATCGGACGCTTGGAAGGCTGACCCTTCAGGTATTCTTTGTAGATTGCCCAAGTAAATGTACCGAGCAGATACTGGTTGATGGTTACGCCATATTTTGCTGCCGCCTGTTTGATCTCGGCAACCGGGATGTAGCCGTGCAGGATAGCAAAATGATTAAATGGCAGCTTTTCCCCCTTTAAGATAACTGCTTTTTCCGTCTTATAGGAACGTTTGGCAGGTCGTATATAGTTCTTCTTATAGCTGTCCTCGATATCCAACGAGGAATCTGCATTTAAGGTATTACCTGCTTTTTCAGCAAGTTCCGGGTATTTGTACCGGAGGTACTGGTAAGTCAATTCCTTCAGAAAAATAAGAGCACCATTTCCGTCTGTTAGGACATGAAATACTTCCAGATTGATCCGCTTCTGATAGTAGGTAACACGGAACAGATATTCGTTATTTGTATAGGGATTGATATACAGACAAGGATATGTATCTTCCGGTATTACCCTTGGAGCAGGCCGATTATTTGCTTCAAAGTAATACCAGAAAATACCATTTTTTAGTTTGTGATTAAACACATCAAAAAATGGAAGAATCTTGTCCAATGCCTTTTGCAGAAGTTCTGCATCGATGTCTTCTGTCAATGTAACGGAAATGCGGTAAACATTACTTACATTTTCACTTACAATGACAGGAAACAGATTGGCTGTATTATCGAGTTTATCCCATTTAATTGTCTTATTTAATCGTTTAGACATGAAAGATCACCTGATTTACATAGCTTCCGGTGCATTGATTCCAAGGAGATCTAATGCATCGTGAAGTGTTTTCTTTGTAAGGTATGTGAGCATGACACGGGCATTCTTTACATTTTCCTCCGGCACGTTGATACGTGTAGAGTTGTAGAATTTGTTAAATGCCTGAGCAACATCTACAGCAAATCTTGCAACAACAGATGGTTCGTATTTCTCTGCTGCATCCGATACAACCTTAGGAAAACGGTTGATTTCTTTTAAGAGATTCATAGCGTCCGGTTCAGAGATCGTGCTATAATCAACCGGCTTTGCAGGATCAAAATTCTCAGCAAGTCTTACAACGCTGGAGCATCTTGCATGGGTGTACTGAACATAAGGGCCGGTCTCACCATCAAAGTTCAATACTTTGTCCCAGCTAAAGGATACATCTTTGATACGCTGGTTATAAAGGTCATTGAAAAGAACAGAGCCAACACCGACGATCTTGGCAACTTCTTCTTTATCAGGAAGGTTTGGACTCTTTTCTGAGATGATTTCAAAACTCTTTTTAATTGCATCATGCAGGATGTCTTCTGCGTAGATGATATTTCCGCTTCTGGTTGAAAGCTTTGCACCCTCTAAGCTTACCAGTCCATACGGAATGTGAACCAGAGAATCCTTCGCCCAGTCATTTCCGAGAAGCTCTACTACTTTGAACACCTGTGCAAAATGCAGCTTCTGTTCCTGTCCGGTTACATATAAGCATTTTGTGAAATGATAGGTATTCTTACGATAGAAGATAGCAGCCAGATCACGGGTTGCATAGATGGAGCTTCCATCTTTCTTTGTAACGATACATGGGGCCATATCATAGTCGGACAGATCTACGATCATAGCACCCTCGCTTTCCTTTAACAGGTTCGCGTTTGTCAACTGGTCAACAACGTCCTGGCATTTGTCACGATAGAAGCTTTCACCGAGATAATAATCAAAATCCATACCCAGAAGATCATAGGTACGTTTGTATTCTACAAGACTGATGTCCTTGAACCACTGCCAGATTGAAAGTGCTTCTTCATCACCATGTTCCATCTTGCTGAACCATGCTCTTGCTTCATCTACAAGCTCCGGATTCTTGTCTGCTTCTTCATGGAACTTCACATAGAGACGCATAAGCTCGGCAACGCCATCTTTCTCAACTGCTTCCTTTGTGCCCCAGTTCTTATATGCAACGATCAGCTTACCAAACTGTGTACCCCAGTCACCTAAGTGGTTGATACGGATTACTTTATAGCCGAGTTTGGAATAGATCTTATAGAGGGAATTACCTATGATAGTAGTTCTGAGGTGTCCAACGTGGAAGTTCTTTGCTACGTTTGGCGAGGAGTAATCGATACAGATAACCTTGTCTGCACCTTCGTCTGAACCACCAAAGTTGTCCTTTAATGCAGCTTCGATCATAGTCTGGACAAAGATATCTTTCTTTACGAAGAAGTTTAGATATGCACCCTGAACATCAATCTTATCGAGAAAATCAACATCACCGATAGCTTCTTTGATATCGGCTGCAATCAGATTTGGTGCTTTATGCATAGTCTTTGCAAGTCTGAAGCAAGGAAATGCATAATCACCAAGCTCCTGCTTTGGTGGTATCTCAATAAAGGTTGCTATTTCTTCAGCAGTCATGCCTTCTACATGATCTGCAATCAGATTTACGATTTTTTCTTTCATAATTAAGGTTGTCCTTTCAAATTCTTTCTTATATATTAAGGAAATGTCCTTATTTTTCTTTCATTTCATAATTAAGGGGGAGAACCCATAATCTACATTATTTCAATTGGGATAGAAAAACGGATATCTGTTCCACTAATGATATCACCATCTATCTTAAGTTGTCCATTTAACAGATAAATAAGCTCCTGAATGCGGTGAAGTCCACTGTTCCATGGAGAGGTGTGACTGTAATTCTTATCAATGCCGATGCCGTTATCGTTGATATGTACCGATATCTGATCGCTAAGAATCTGAATATTGATATCAATACGATTTGCATTTGCATGCTTATATACATTGTCCAGACATTCACACAGTATACGGATCAGACTGATTGTGATAATTTCCGGAATCTCGATCGAAGCGTCCGGACAGTCAATGTCAGATTCAATGACACATTCCGGGTGAGTGTCTTTATATCGGAAAATGGTATCCCTTAACAAGGTTTCAATCGGTACAGACGTATCGATGTCCCCGGTAAGTCCTGAAAGGATAGCATTCAGAGAATCTTTCATGGAAATTGTCCTTTCAATCAGTTCATCAAGGGTGACTGTTGCCCGGTTGATATCGGATTTGATCAACCATGACAGGGAATCCAGAGTATGTCTGGTTCGATCTAGCTGATCCAGAATATCGGTATGTAGGGTCTGTACCAATTTGTCCTGATCGTATTTCTTCAGACGTAAGATATTGAATCCATGATTGATAACCGGAAGATTTTCTTCGGTAGATTCATCATCTTCAAGTGCAGTTGATTCTTTTGTGAATTCATCTGCCAGTTCGTCCAAGAAAGTATCCAGTTTTCTGGTCGCTGTATGAAGGAGAGTGATCCTGCTTTTCAGCTCGTCAGCATCAGCCTGTAAGCTATGGATATTTGCCGTAAGTTCAGCATCAGAAGCATTTAGTTCTTTTAATTCCTGTTCAATCTGTGCTGCTTTTTCCTCCTGCGTTGTAGTCGTTGTAGAAAATGGAGAAAAAACATTATGTCCGGCACTGTTTTTAAAGGAATAGACCTCCAGTGTTTTCATAAGCTCATCAATTTTGATCTTCAATTCAAACTGCTCTGTTTTTAAAGACTGGATCTGTTCCAGCTTCGCTACATACAATCCGTTGAAGTAGTCCAGCATTTCCTGATTGGAATCCCGCACTGTTTTCAGATTTTCCGTTGTTGAAATATCCATGATATTCTCCATTCTCCTCTATAACCGATAAGAGGTTTTGTTGTTTTTATTGTACCTTATTCGTCAAGGTCATTATCAAATGTTTCCTGCAGCTGTCGTCGGCGTTCTTCATATTGTTTTCTTCTTGCTGCCTGAATCGCACGCTGACGTTTTCTTGCCTTCTTTATATGGATCAGATAGATCACAAATAATATGGCAAGAAGAAGCAGAGCTGCAAAAATGATCCATAACGGACGGATTAATAGTTTCTTTTTTGTTATTGGAGCTGCAACTGTAGTATCAGCTGCATTCTCCGTGTTTTTTGATGACAGCTGTTTACCATCCGGATTATAGCCGGTTACGGTAAGATCTGTTGTTCCGATCATATTTCCTCCATAGGAGAGGATCAGATGCCCCACGGTATAAGTATCTCCATCTTTTACAGGTTCTTTGTTATATTCGATACTGTAAGTTAATTTCTTAATATCATCATTTTTATTGAAATTCAGTTTATAGTCCTTATCAATCTGCAATGTAATATCAGAAGCGGAATCAGCTTTGTAATAGGAGTTCAGATAATCAAGCGTCTGTGATGTCTGGGTGCTGTCAAAGGTATAGTCGGCCAGAGGGGTCTGGAGACTATAATTCCGGAAGCAATACTCATAGATGGCTTTGCTGTCAGTGTAGGTATTTGCCGCACCATTGCAGTTCATCAGAACACAGATCAGTTCTGTATCACCTTTTTTACTCCAGGTAACAAGGGTATTTAATGCATCGTTTGTGTAGCCGGTCTTACCACCTTCACAGTATTCATAGTAATATTTGCTGTCAGGATTTGTCATCTTGCAGTGTTGCCAGAGCTGACGTTCTTCCTCACAGATATTTGTCGGTCCGATGACGTGATTTCTGGTACCTGTTATTTTACGGAATTCATCGTGTTTCAGACAGGCTTTGGTTATTAACGCCATGTCATAACAGGTCGTATAGTGATTCTCATCCGGCAGGCCGTTTGCATTTACAAAATGAGTGCCAAGGCAGCCAAGTTCGACTGCACGTTCATTCATCATCTTAGCAAAATCTTCGATGCTTCCGCCGGAGACAAATTCTCCGATGCCCCATGCAACTTCATTTGCGGATTCCAGCATCATACCATAGAGGGCATCCTCCATAGAGATTTGTTCACCTTCATCCAGACCGATATGGCTGCTTCCTCGATCAATGCCGAAGACGGCATCGTGTGACATTGTTACAGTATCGGTCAGCTTTGTATTTTCAATGGCAAGTAAGAAGGTCAAAAGCTTCGTAATACTTGCCGGGTACTGTTTATCAAAAGCGTTTTTTTGATATAGAATATTCCCAGTATTTGCATCCAGTACGATGGCATAGTTGGATGCAAGCTCCGGTGCTTTGCCCGGTTCGTCAGGGTACTCGGTTGTAACTAAGTATTCAGTTGTTCCATCCTCATCTGTGCTGTTATCTGATCCTTCGTTTGTAGAGTCATCAGATGCCGTATTCGTAACTGTACTGTCTGGAAGAAACAAATGGTCTGTTCCGGCAGCAGAGGATGACGTGCTGTCTATATAGAAAACGCTCATGGTAAATAACAGAACAGTGGACAGGATAACGACAGGAATTGCATGTCTTGTCCTGTTTTTCTTCGGGTTCTTTCTTATCTTCATGAACGGTTATTCTCCAATGCTATTTCTTTGTTCGATATGCAACCAGCCGGTTGATCGGAGTACCAAGAGCAGAAAACTTTGCTTCGTATTCTGTCATGATATTTCCTTCGTTGTATTCGGAATGGTGCAGATCATATGTGTAGTTTTCAAGTGTCCATCCTGCTTCCGGAACCTGCTCTAAGGAGAAGTCAAATAATGGGCGGTTATCTGTCTTGAACATAACACGTCCGTCCGGCGCAAGGATATGATCGTAGTGTTCGAAAAAGTGAGTTGAAGTCAGACGTCTCTTGGCATGGCGATCTTTTGGCCATGGATCAGAGAAGTTCAGGTAGATATTTGCTACTTCATTCTCTGCAAAGACATTCTCGATATATTCGGCATCCATTCTTATAAAATAAAGATTGGTCATGCCTTCTTCCTGTTCACGTTTCTCGATGGCGCGCACCAGAACGCTGGAATATTTCTCGATACCGAGATAGTTGATATCCGGATTCTGTCTGGCAAGCTCCATAATAAATTGTCCTTTTCCCATACCGATCTCGATGTGGATAGGATTTGTATTTCCAAAAAATTCGCTCCATTTGCCTTTCATGCTTTCTTCGTCATGCACGACATATTTGTTGTCGGCAATTGTCTCTCTGGAGCCTTTTACGTTTCTAAGTCTCACGAGGGTGTTCCTCCAAAATAATCTTAATTCGCAATGCCCACTATGTGGTCAATTCGCAATGCCCACCATGTGGTCAATTCGCAATGCCCACTATGTGGTCAATTCGCAATGCCCACTATGTGGTCAATTCGCAATGCCCACCTCGCCTGACGGCTCGTTGTAGTGCTTCGCACTATAGAATTACATATATATAGAACTCGCCGTAAGCAAGCTTCCGCTCGTTCTACATATATATAATTCTGCATTGCTCATTGTTCCATTATATCAATATTAGGGTTTTAAAGTAAATAGCAGGGCGGCTTTTTTTATGTTTTTTCGTGGGTTTTCATAAGGAAATCTGCGAAATAAAGGAACTTATTTCAGTTTCTTCATATAATGTGTTATAGAGGACTTTTTTACCGGAAGGATGGAAGGCGTTGATGGATGAAAAAAGTAATTCGGTTTGGAGGGGTGAACGATGCGGAATCAGAAATTTCAGAAAAAAGTGACAGCCCGTAGTTATTGTAATAAAGGATTTAACCGGTGGTGTGTCTGCCTGTATAAGGGGTATGAGGAAGTAAAAAAGATTTTAAATCAGGATTGTTGTAATAGAGAAAAGAAACCGCACTGCTACAATAGAAGAAGATAAAAATCAATAGGGAAAAAGTACAAAAATCCGCATAAAATCTATGCAAATAACCGATATTAAAAAAAGTTAAAATTTTTTGAAAAAAATGCTTGCATTTGGATAAACTATGTTATATAATCAATTTCGTTGTCGGCGAGATAACAAATTAAAAAAGACTTCGGGCCGCTAGCTCATTTGGTAGAGCACCTGACTCTTAATCAGGGTGTGCGGGGTTCGAGCCCCCGGCGGCCCACTACAAAAGTCCTAATTTGGCAGATATTTGAAGCTGCTGGGTTGGGGCTTTTTTTCGGTTTAGGAATATATATTTTTGATTCAGGTAGTTCTCTTTTTTTCAGGAATAATAACCGTTACGGAATAGATTCCATTTTCGTAATTGATCAGGCAAAATCCGCCGCAGGCTTCAGCAGAATTTTTTACATTCTTCAAACCATATCCATGAATAAAGTCCAGATTTTCTATATCTTCCGGTGGTTTTTCTCCAATAGGAAAATGGTAGGTATTTGTAATATAGATCGTAAAGGTATGTTCAATCGTCTGAATATTGATATTGATTTCTCCACTCTGTTCTTCCAGACAGGCATTTAATGCATTATCTAACAGGTTTCCAAGAATAATAGTCATATGATAATCGTCACATGGAACAAGGTCATTGTCGATTTTTAGTTTGGTTGTGAGTTTGATGTTGTGTCGGGCAGTCCGAAGCATAAGATTGCTTATAAAAGCGTCGATGACCAGATTTCCTGTATTTACAGTACAATATCTGGCTTCCAGATCGGACATGGTTTCTCTTGCATATGGAATGATACGATCATAGTGTTCTTCATTTACACAGGTCTCAATATAGAATAAATGCTTCTTGATATCATGCATGAATCCACGAATGTTTTTATAGGCATCTCCAAGCTGCTGGTATTTCTGTCGCTGATAGTTTACCTGCTCGGTAAGCTGTCCTGCTTCCTGGGCAAGTGATTCAGCTTTTAAGACGCTCTGAAGAAGAATGTAGTTTACGATATTAATAATAAGCAGAAAGATAACAAGGATCAGGTAAGCATCAGGGTTGGTTTTATTCATGTGGAAAAAGGATGGCAATAGAACCAATATGCAGGATAAGGCTGGAATAAGAATCAGAAGTGCTGCATATTTTTTTGACTTTACACCGGCTTTTTTCTTCTTAATAATGTGAATAATCATGATAATCAAGATTATTAACAGATCACATATAAAAGAAATGGATGTAAATGTTATCTCAGGGAGGGTGTCGAATTGGATCGTAACATCCGTAAAATGAGCAATAATATAGTAGGCAAGCTCCTCACAGATTGAGATTATAATGGAGTAGCTTACAATTACCAATACACGATAAATAAACCCGGAGACAAAAAAGAAAGAGAGAAGAAAGGTCCTCAGATTTGTCAGTGAGGTACGGAAAAAGGTAACCATGTTTGATACATCACCATTAAAAGGCGCAGTTATCTTCCAGAAGATAAAATCAGATAATAAAAATGCAAGTATCAGCCAGTAAAAGCGTACTTTATCTTTTCTTTTTTCAAACATCGTCTGAAAGTATAAATATAATACGATGTTATCAATTATAGAACTTAACAATGTAATGTATGTTGACATTGATTCTCTTTCCTCTATAAAAATAATTAGTTTAATACATGTATGATTCGATCTGCATATAACTGCTGTAATGGACTTATCTTTCTTCTGCTGATCGGAAGCTGTTCACCATTATCCATTAAAACATGTGTCTGCTGAATGATCTGGATATGACCAATGTTGATCAGATATCCACGATAAGTTGAATAAAAGCTGTGTGTTGCCAGACGATTTTCCCATTCCTGAATGGTTCCCTCGCCATATAGAATAGCATCAGTCAGATGATATTCAAGATACCGTTTTTCACCTTTCACTGCCTGAATATATAAAAGGTTATTAACGGGGATCAGATGTTCTTCTCCATTTGTATCGATCACAATTTTAGTTATGTGTGAATGTTGATAACGACGGATAATATCAGACAGTAATTTTTCAATTCTTACATAGCTTACCGGTTTTGTAAGAAACTGAAATGGTTGTACTTCAAAGCTTTCCTGCATGTATTCAGGATAGGATGTTACAAATACAATAAATGATTCATCATATAATTCATCACGCAGATATCTTGCAATCGTCATGCCATTGATTCCGGGCATTTCGATATCCAGCAGAAGAATCTGAAATGGATGTTTCCGCTGTGCCTGTAAAAGGGCTTCGCCGGATTGGAATGATTCGATTTCAAATTGGATATTGTAAGATATCATATAATGCTTAATGTGTTCTGTCAGACAGGCAATATCTAACTGAGTGTCATCACAGATGCCGAGTCGAAAGGTCATAAATTCCTCCTGTTTTTCCAGATACCGATGTATACACTTATTACGCCTTCCATCATACAGATTGTAACCATTCCCATATAAAGTATCTGTCTGCATATATAGAGGACGATCATAAGGATACTCATAATTATACAGGTTATTATACATCGGTGAAATAATTTTTTTCGCTGATCTACAGATAATCGTTTGTTCTTTGTATCAACCGGTGCAACAGGGAGGATCATACCCCAGAAAATCAGATATAGAATAAGCAGCCCGACAGGTTCTATATATGGTACAAGAACCGGACCGAGAAAAACAGTCGCCAGATAAATGCCATATGAAAGCAGGGTACACCCAAGTCTTGTATTTGCATGGAAGCCTCCGGCAAAATGACGGATCGGGATAGTAACCAGAAGATAGCAAATGGTAATGCCAAATCGATGGACGAGCAGACCGAAGATAAGAACTATGATATCATATAAGAGAGACTCGATCAGATAGTCAAAGAGATAAGCATATATGGATTGTTGTTCTTTTGGTATCTGTCCGTCTTCTGTTAATATATCTGCCAGATATGTTCCGGGTTGTTTCATCAGCAAAAATCCCCCTTTTTATTAATAAAATCAGTATAACATGAAATAGTAAAAAATGTATTTTTTTAGAGTGAGTGGTCGAAATTCGGGAGTGAATGGTACAAAAATTACCGTTCACTCCCGAATTTCGACCACTCACTCCAAAATCGTCACAATTTGAAAAAGATGTGCTAAAATAAAGACACGGTTTGGGCTTTAGCCGTTGTGATTAAAGGGCAAAAAAGAAGAAAGGGGGAGATACTTATGAAGAAGACAGTAACCAAACTAATCTGTAAGTTTGGCGCACAACTCTGTGCCGTGGCTATGGTGATCGCACCACTGGTATCTGATATATGTAGAAATAAGTATTATCAGCCGGAAGAGCCTGAAGGATTAGCGGCTTTTGCCAATAAGCATAGGGTTAGCTAGAGGGGCTAAAAGTAGAAAGTGATTCTTCAAATAATGAAACACGTCATATTTTCCATGTTGTTTATAATAAGAAAAATCGACTGTAAATGGAAAATATGACGTGCTTTTGTTAAATAAAAATATTGAGCGCAGAGAGGTGGATATCATGATAAAAATAGAACATTTGACAAAAAAGTATGGAGAAGGAGATTCCTGTTGTCTGGCGCTTAATGACGTTAGTGCAGATATTCAGGAAAATACATTTACAGTTATTACAGGCAAAAGTGGAAGCGGAAAAACAACATTATTAAATATGATCGGATTGATTGATAAGCCGGATTCTGGAAGCATATTGGTTGAAGACAGGAATATATTGGACTATGGTAAAAAAGACTGTTTACGATATCGTCGGGAAATGATTGGAATGGTATTCCAGTTTTTTCAGTTAATACCGGTTCTTACATGTCGGGATAATATTATGATCGCAAATGAATGTGTAAAGAAATGTAAGAAGGATTATTTTGATACATTGACAGAACAATTAGATATAAAAGATCTTTTAAATAAATATCCGGATCAGTTATCAGGTGGACAACAACAACGGATTGCAATCGCGAGGGCATTGATCAATCAACCCAGGATCATTCTGGCAGACGAACCAACCGGTAATCTGGATTCGGAGAACAGCAGACGTGTCATTGATCTGTTGAAACAGACAACAAATGAATATGGCATGACTTTGCTCATGGTGACGCATGATGCTGATATTGCAAAGCAGGCAGATCACTGTATTCATCTTGTTGACGGAAGAATCCAGCAGAATTAAGGAGGGGAAACAATATGAAGTGCCGATTGATATTTCACAATATCCTGCACAACAGGAAAAAAGCGGTTCGGGCAATTATAAGTATTTGTTTTTCTGTTATGCTTATCTTTTTCTCGATCAATGCATATATATCATTTCAGGATATGCGGCTGCAAAATGCGTATCAGACAAATGGAGAATATAATATTACTTTACATAATGTAACATATAAGGTTCGTGACTGGATATTGGAGCAGTATAAGGATCAGGCAACACTTGGTGTAGAAAAAATAGTTGCAAATGTAAATAATGAATTATGCATCGTGGATAGTGATGCAGCTTCGATCACTATGAATCATTACCAATTAGAAAAGGGCATTTTTCCCCAAAAAGAAAATGAGATTGCTATATCGGCAACAGCCAAATACAAAAATGTATATATTGCAAAACAATTTGATCTGGGAGACACAGTTACCTTCAAGGATCAGACCTATACGATTAGTGGAATTTTAAATGATTATGATTATAGTACACAGGATGTCTATAAGGTTGCGATCGTAAATGGAAGTATACGGGGAAATTTATACAACATCTATATTCATTTTAATGATCGACGGGACTATCAGCCGGGATATAAAGCAATAAAAAAATATATGGATCTGAGTTCCAAACAGATTTTTAATGGTGATACCGCCCATGGATTTATGGAAGGATACCATATGATTACAAATGGAGATCTGAATGCGATAGAGATTGACAGATCAGGCGGGCTGGAGGATACCAATATTGGACAACTCCTCATGGGTTTTATCATACTAATCATACTTACTTCACTCATTCTTGGTATTCATATTTTCCTGTCGTATATGAGTGAAAGAAGTAATCAGCAGGGAATCCTAATGAGTCTTGGATTTTCAAATAGCTATATTTTTTCGGCATATTTCCTGGAGGGTTTCATTCTGATAATTATTGGATGTGTGCTTGGACTTATACTTGGAAGATATATTACCATTTTGATCTTTAAGCTTATACAGTCATTACGAACCATCCCACTGGAACATTTCGCTCCACAGTTCCAGCCAATTTCATATATGGTCATTTGGGGAATCTGTGTATTGGATTTTATAGTTGGAATCTGTCCTGTATTAATATATCGTTCAAGAATGAAAATGATCGATATTATGAAAGGTGGAAAGAACAATTATAAGGTAAAGGATAAACGTGGATCTGAAAAAGGAAATATCATGATGCGGTATTCCATTCGGGATACCGGAGATTATGAAAAGGTATTTTCATTCCTGTCTCTTGTCTTGATCGGAATGGTAACGATGCTGGTTCTTATGGTAAATCGTTATGTATCATATCAGTTATTGTCTGAGGAAAGTCAGGATGTACAGTTTTCACTAATATCCGATGATGTCAGTCATATGGACGATTTTGAAAATCTGATACCGGGCGTTTCCTACTATGATGAGGTTTATGATACTATGGGTGAGTTTTTCATTGATCCTTCTCTTATCAATATGGACTATGCAGATGATTTGATATTTTCAGATGATGAAAAGGGTGTGTGGTGTGAGATTGTTGGTGTCAGTGAAAAACAATATAACCGAAAAATAGAGATGTCACAGGAGGTCAGCTATAATAAGTTTGTCCAATCTGGAGGAGTGATCATAATTGATAATTATAAGAATACAGAAGATTGTATTTTAAATGATATCCCGGATACACTAAAGTATGCGGGTCGTCAGGAGGAAGAAGGACCGGTATTTTCAGAGGGAGAAGTACCGGTTTTCGGAAGAAGCAGATTCTTAAACTGGAAGGATCAGAATGGAATCGCTATCATTGTTCCTGAAGAGCTGTTTAAAAAACAATTCGATTATACAAATGTACTTATTAATATAAATGTAAAGTCGGGTTATGAGTTAAAGGCAGCAGAGTTTCTGAATACACATGCACCTGTATATGAATATTCTTTTTTTGATACTTTGACAGATTACATCCGGGATCAGGATAATAAGAAAACGATTCAGGGTGGTACTTATGGAATTTTTGTAATCATTATGGTAATTAATTTCCTGGCAGTTTTATATATTCATGCACTGACATTCGTTCGACGCAGACACAACTTTGCCATCCTGAAGGCAATTGGCCGCACAGACAGCAGTATTATTTTGCCGATGCTTCTGACCAAGATTGGTCAGGGAATTGTTGTATCTATTGTAGCTGTCTTTATAGTGACACTTTTGTGCCGCTTATATTTGTCAGAAATAACAAAAAATATTGTGTTAGTTGATGGCTGGAAAAGCATAGCACTGGTGCTTGCATTTGTTCTGTTTATTCAGATAGTGGCAATTTTTATGGATGTTATTCAATTAAAAAGACAAAGAATCTTAAAGGATCTGAGAGAGGAATAAGGGAGGGTAATTATGAAAATGAAGGTAAAGATTCTTGTTATAGCATTAATGGCAATATTTTGTATAGCTCCTACGAGTGTTCCAAAGGCAGAGGCGGCTGGAACTTTAAAGACAATGTATGTACATCCATCTATCTGGAGCGTTCATGGTATATATACAAAAACATCAACAGGAAAAATAGTGTATGCAAAGAATGCATCTGGATTTGGTAAAATGGAGTACTGTTATGGACAAGTCCGTTCTAATATATCAGGTAGTTGGGCGGCATATTCATCATCAATTAAGTTATACAAGAACAATAAAAACACTACAATGAATCTTACTAACACAATAGATAAGAATAAAAGTGTTAGTTTGAGGGTTGTAGGGCTTGGAAGCAGTCAAACAAGTGATGACAAACAACAAATAACATTTATATACTAAGTAAGATAAAATATTATTAATTTCTCTCAGATTCTTTTATGATAAGAGCTGACACGATAACAATAGAATTGTTAGGTGTCAGCTCCTTTTTTTAAGATATATTATTTCAATTCTTTCAATATCTTTAAGGTATATTCCCATGTTCTGCGGACACTTTCAACGTTCATGGATTCATTGGTTGTGTGGATATCGTCCATATCCGGTCCGAAGGATACACAGTCGAGTCCCGGCATTTTCGACGCAAAGATTCCACATTCTACACCGGCATGGAGTGCCTGTATCACAGGTTCTTTTCCATATTGCTGTTTAAATATTTTTACCATCAGATCGCGAAGAGGAGACACCTCCCGGTATTCCCATGCAGGATAATCTCCGGTTATTGTCAGTGTTCCGCCTGCAAGAGTGGCGAGAGATTTCAGGCTGTTAAGCAGAGCATCTTTTTCACTTCCGATACTGCTTCGGACGGAGCTTTTAAAAGATACTATGCCATTTGTTGATTGATCGTCTGGTTTGATCGTTGACAGGATACCGAGGTTCAGGGAAGTCTGAACCAGCCCTGCGATATCTTTGCTCATTTTCCGGACACCATTTGGATAAGTCATTAAGACATCGATCACGGTATGGGTAGATGTATCCGTCATTGTGGCTGCCGGAAGATCAACAGGCTCTAAGGTGATACAGATATCCGGGTCTGTATGGGTGTATTCATGACGGATGATCTGATTCCATTTGGAGATGAGATCCTGAAGGCTTGAGTGCACAGAATTTGCTGGAATATTTGCATGGTCTGGTGTGTTTATGTCAGACATATCGGTATCAGAAAAGATAACGACAGCTTCTGCATCGGTCGGGATGGCGTTATCTTTTAAACCGCCGGAGAGCGTGGATAATTTCATATCAAAATCATTTGCAAGTGCGTTCAGAACACGTCCCAGCACCTTGCTGGCATTTGCACTTTGCTTGTTGATCTCGACACCGGAATGACCGCCACAGGCATGTGAGACAGAGAGTTTATAGGCCGATGCCTTTTCGTTCGTATTTTCCCATATAACGGGGATCTGAACATCTGCGGTTGCGCCGCCTGCACAACTGACAAGCAGATAGCCTTCGTCTTCGGAATCAAGATTTAACATGATACGGGATGAGAGTGGCGAACAGTCAAGAGCTGCCGCACCGAGCATACCGATCTCCTCGTCAACCGTAAAGACAGCTTCTAATGGTGGATGTGGAATATCGTGGGAGTCGAGTATTGCAAGTGCAAATGCGACAGCGATTCCATCATCACCGCCAAGGGTCGTGCCTTCTGCGCTGATAATGCCATTTTCCAATTTGAGTTTCAGACTATCGGTATCCATATTGATCGGGCAGTCCTTTTCTTTCACAGCAACCATGTCCATATGTCCCTGCAGTATGACAGGGGCAGAAGTCTCATAGCCGGAGGTTCCCGGCTTAAAGATAATGACATTGTTGGAAGCATCTTTGATATATTTCAGTTCATGCGCTTCGGCAAATGCTGTCAGATAATTACTGATCGCATCGGTATGACCGGAGCCATGTGGGATGGAGCAGATTTCTTCAAAATAATGAAATACATTTTGTGGTTCTATAGATGATAATACAGACATATGTGCCTCCTTGAAATAAGCTTACAATATAAAATGTGCATATCCAGTATAACACAAGATATGCACAGATAGTTGTTGTATTATTTTCCAAGGGCAGTTGTTCGTAAAAAAGATTCCTGATATTTTCTTGGAGTGACTCCAGTTGTCTTTCGAAATACTTCTGTAAAATAACTCTGGCTGGGAAATGCCAGAATTGATGCAATTTCAGAAGGCGAGAAATCAGAATAAAGTAACATATTTTTCGCTGTTTCAATTTTTTTATCACGAATATAGTTGCTGATTGTCTGACCGGTTTCCTTTTTAAAAAGCCGGGATAGATAGGAGATATTTAATCCTGTCAGCTTAGCAAGCTGTTCTGCTGTGATATGAGTATGAAGATGATCATAGATATAATCCAGACAGACAGCAATATGGAGTGATGATATTTTGGATTTTCGAAGGTTTCGCATTCGTTTCGCATAATCCATACACATGGCAGGATGAAGTGCTGCAACTTCCTCTGGCGTTTTGCAACGGTCCGCTTTTTGGATATAGAAATCGCTCAGACTGTAGGCATTTGACAATTCCATACCACCTTCAATGCAGTAACGTGCAATAATTGCTGTTGTAATGACATAATGGTATTTTATGTTTTGAAGATAGTGGTCGGACAAGGTGCCTAATCCTTCTTTATCTAATAAGGATTCCTGACACAGCTGTTTAACCTTTGCTACATCTCCTTCTTTTATCGCTGCATAAAAGGAAACCTCCGGATTGTATGGAGCCCGCAGAAGATTATTTTCCCTTTGAACAAATTCTCGGTATACAAGTTCTTTTTTTAGTTGCATATCCTATCCCCATTCGTATAAAGCAGTCATAAGACTATATAGTAAATATGACAGATAAAACAAAATGACTATTAGTAAATTTGTATAAATTGTATCATAAAACATGGCTATGGTCAATAAAACGATATAAAAGTAATATAAACGATATAAAGAAAACTGTAATCTTCTTATACTATTTGCATAATAAAAATCTATACGGGAGGTATGTATTTATGAAAAATGCAAAAAAGATTATTGCTTTTTTAATGGCTCTTACTCTTTTGGTAAGCACCATCCAGATGCCGGTTATGGCTGCAACAACAAAAAAAGCAACAATCAAGATGGTATCGATTGTAAAGCCTGAGACAAAAACACTTGTTTTAAAAGCAAAAAAATCATACCAGTTGAAAACAAAAGTAACTGTAAATGGAAAAATCAGTAAAAAGGTAACCTATGAATCTTCAAATAAGAAGGTTGCTACGGTAAGTAAAACCGGTAAAATCAAAGCACTGAAAAAGGGAAAAGCAACTATAACAGTAAGAAGCAAGGTGAATAAGAAGAAAAAGACAACTTTGAAGGTTATTGTTGGAACACCTGTTAAATCTGTAAAGCTCAATAAAAGCAAGGTGAAAACACAGGTTGGCAAGAAGGTAAAATTAAAAGCAACAGTTTCACCTAAAAAAACCAGTGTAAAGGGTGTAAAGTTTACTTCAAGCAATAAGAAGGTTGCAACAGTAAGTAAGAAGGGTGTTGTTACATGTAAGAAGGCTGGAACGGTTACAATTACAGCTACGGCTAAAGATGGCAGCGGAAAGAAGGCAAAATGTAAAATTACTATTAAAAAGAAGACCACCAAGCCATCCAATAAACCAGAAACACCAAACAAGCCGGAGACACCAAACAAGCCGGAGACACCAAATAAGCCAGAGACACCAAACAAGCCGGAGACACCAAACAAGCCGGAGACACCAAACAAGCCAGAGACCCCAAATAAGCCGGACGACAAAGACAACAAGCTTTCTTATGATGGATATAATCTGAAATGGGAAGATGACTTTGATGGTGATGCGTTAAATGAGGATGACTGGAATTATGAAGAGCATGCACCAGGATGGGTAAACAGTGAATTACAGGCATATGTAAAGTCTGATCAGAATGTATATGTAAAGGATGGAAAGCTGGTTATCCAGCCTGTCAAGACAAAGAATGAAGATGGTTCATATTCTATTACTTCAGGAAGAATCAATACTCAGGGTAAGCATGATTTTACATATGGATTGTTTGAGGTAAGAGCTAAGGTTCCAAGCGGAAAAGGTTTCCTTCCGGCCTTCTGGATGATGCCAACAGATGAAAATCTGTATGGACAGTGGCCAAGATGTGGAGAGATTGATGCTATGGAAGTTATGGGTCAGGAAACAAATAAGGTTTATGGTACGATTCATTATGGAAGTCCACATGCTGAAAAACAGGGGACATATACATTAGAAGATGGAAATTTTGCAGATGAATATCATACATTTTCATGCGACTGGCAGCCAGGTAAAATCACATGGTATGTAGATGGAGTAAAATATCATGAGACAAGTGACTGGTTCACAGCAGTTGAAGGTGAGACAGAGGTTGCTTATCCGGCACCATTTGATCAGCCATTTTACATGATCTTAAATCTTGCAGTTGGTGGATCATGGGTTGGATATCCGGATGATGATGCAGATTATATCAATACTCAGAGTTATAGTATTGATTATGTAAAAGTATATCAGAAGGACAGCTACAATGAAGATGTAGAAAAACCTGTTAACGAAGTAATTATCCGTGATCCGGATGCAAATGGAAACTATGTAAACAATGGAGATTTTGCTAAGACAGAAGATCTCACAGATGACATAGACTGGAAATTCCTTACCACTTTAGAAGGAGAAGGAAATGCAGTTATTAATGACAAGACAATTGAAATACATACAGATAATGCAGGAACAGTTGATTACAGTATTCAGCTTGTTCAGCCATCAATTCCTGCAGAAAAAGGTGGCGAATATACAGTAACATTTGATGCATGGGCAGATGAAGCACGTACTATGAAAGTAGATGTATCTGCACCAGATCGTTCCTACAAGCGTTATCTGAATGATACGGTTGTTGACCTGAAAACAGAGAAGCAGACCTATACTTATACATACACCATGATGGATAAGCCGGATGCAAATGCACGTCTGGAGTTCAATTTCGGTGCTACAGATTCAACAGCTACTGTATACATTACAAATGTATCAATTAAAAAGACAGCACAGAAGGAAATTGATAATAGTAAAAAACCTTTATCAGATGGTAACTATATTTACAATGGTGGTTTTCAGGAAGGTAAGAATCGTCTCGGTGACTGGACTGTGACAAATAACTGCCAGGCAGTAGTTAGCGTAACAGGATTGGCAGATGGCCGTCGTCTTATGGTAAAGGCTGATACAAAGAATAAAGCGGATGTAATCCTTTCACAGGATGGTCTTCCACTTAACAGTGAGACAGAATATGCATTGAGCTTTGACGCACAGGCAGATACAGATATGCAGCTTGATGTAGTTATTGCAGGTGAAACATTTACTGCAGATGTAACAACAGACAAACAGACATTTAACTATGTATTTAAAACACCGGAAGAGTTAACTGATGCACTTAAGACGATAACATATTTCCTTGGAAATAAGGGAACGATCTATTTGGACAATGTTCGCGTTGTTGAAAATACACTGATTAAGAACGGAAGTTTTAAGGCAGGTTTCTCCGGTTACGAAGTATATGCAGAAGGCAGCACAGATGTATCTTATGTAGTCGACAGTCAGACAGAAGATTGTGCAGCAGATTTTACGATCAAGGATACAGGTGCTCAGGACTGGATGATCCAGTTAAAGCAGAACAATATTAGTCTTGAAGAAGGTCAGTGGTACAGACTATCATTAAAGGCAAAATCAGATATGAACCGTAAGCTTATGGTTGCACTTCAGAGAGATGGTTCATCTGATGATGACTGGACACCATATTCAGGATCAAAGACAGTTGATCTTACAGATGAATATCAGTCTATTGTTGTTGAGTTCAAGATGAAGAACAAGAGTGATCCTAGAACAATTTTAAGTATTTCTATGGGTGCTGTAGGCGGTGTTCAGATCAAACAGCAGCATAGAATCTGTATTGATGATATTATTCTTGAGAAAATTGATGCTCCAAAGGTTGATGAGACGGAGTCAGATGTGAATCTGATCAAGAACGCAGATTTCTCAGAGGGAGACAATGGACTTTCAAACTGGGAAGGTGGTATTATGGGTGATGCTGTTGGAACACAGACAGTTGATAAGGGTGTTATCACTTATGAATTATCAGATGTTGGAACTGCTGACTGGAATGTACAGTTGAAGCAGACGGGACTGGCATTGGAAAATGGAAAGACCTATGAAGCAAGTATTACTTTAAAGTCAACCGAAGCAAGAACGGTATTATTGAATTTCATGAGCAACACTTATAAATGGTATGGTGGAGAAACAATTGTTCTTCCAAAGAATGAAGAGGTTGTAAAAACCATTACATTCACAATGAATGAAGAGACAGATACTGATGCTGGATTCTTCCTCTCTATGGGTAAGATTGCGGATGTTGATACCCCTGCATCTACAATCACAGTATCAAATATCTCTTTAAAAAAGCTTGCTGAATAATTCACAGGCATATAAACACATAAGTATTTATGCAAGGCAGGCACTGGTGATAATACCGGTGCCTGTTTCTGTTGCGCAAATAAGTTATTGAGATATTATTGTTTGTTAAAGCTGTAAACCTCGGCAATCTCGCTGATGGAGACATAGGCTTTATCGTCAAGTTCATGGACAATATTCTTCATCTTTCCAATCTGGAAACGGTTTACAACAATGTAGATCATGGTCTTTTCCTGATCCGAATAGAAGCCCTTTGCATCGATCATCGTTATACCGCAGGAAAATGTATCCGAGAGTTCCTGACAGATTTCCTGTGGCTTCGTTGTAATGATATAGGCGGCTTTGGAACGGTCAATACCTTCTACGATAAAGTCGATAGTCTTAAGTGCAGCCATATATGTAACGATGGAATAGAGAGGCAGGATCCAACTGTTCAGGATAATGCCACAGATGATATAAAGCATTACATTATATGCCATAACAAAGGTTCCGACGGTGATGCCAAGGCGTTTGGCAAATATGATCGCAAGTGTCTCGATACCATCCATTGCACCGCCAAAACGGATCGCAAGTCCGCTTCCCGCACCAGAGATCAGACCGCCAAAGAGTGCGCACAGAAGCAGATCGGAGCCTGCAAGCGGAGATACAAATCGGACATCGACAGGAAGGACATCTGTAATCAACCATGCACCCAGAGAGTAGATTGCAACTACATAGATCGCATAGATGGTGAAGGTAGATCCCTGCTTTTTCCAGCCATATAAGAATAGTGGAATATTTAAAATAATAAGGAAAACAGAAAGTGACAGGTGTTCCGGAGTGATCTGGCTTAGCAGCATGGAAGTACCGGATATGCCACTGTCATAGAGATTAACAGGACTTAAAAATATCGTAATACCGAAGGCATTGATAAGCCCGGCAATGGTCAGCCCGAGGATATTTTTCCAGTGTAGGGAACGAAAGATGGTTTTTAGTTTATTCATATAAAAGCCTCCTGTTCTGTCATATACATTTTTTACTATGGTCAAATATTACACGAGAAAACCATTGATTACAAGAGAATCGTGCTTAATTTAATTAAATCTTTACTGGAAGTTTATTGTTTTCTTGCATTCGTATTTGTCAGAGAGTAAGATAGACTCATATATTATGTGATATTAGAGGAAATAGAATAATATGAAAAATGTTTCAGAAATTATAAATCAAGGAAATAAAAATGCAGAGCTTCCGGCATGGTTAAATATGCGGCATGCATGGAGTGCCAGTGATGCAAAGCGGGATGAAGGACTGATATATCCGAATAATGTAATTCAGATCAAGAATTTGGACTATAAAAAAGAGCCGGATCATCAGAAGTGGTGTGAGGCAGTTGAATTATTAGCTTCACAGAGAACTATGGGGGAAAAGACATCGGAAAAGTATAGTCGGATTTTCTATTATAATGAACCGGACGATGCTTCGAATCTTGATTCTGAACGTTATGCATCAAACAGTTTATTTGATATATATTATCCGGCTGAGCCGGATGCGCAGACATCATATCCGGTGATCGTCAGCGTTCATGGCGGTGGATGGTTTTATGGAGATAAAGAGCTGTATAGTTATTATTGCTGCCATCTGGCATCAAAGGGATTTGCGGTTGTGAATTTTAATTACCGGCTGGCACCTCAGAACAAATATCCGGCAGCGATTGAGGATGTGGCATATCTTATCCGATATATTCATGAGAATGCAGGTGTGCTTCATCTGGATATGGAAAAGTTTTATATGCTGGGGGATTCAGCAGGAGCGCAGCTTACAGCAAATTACTGTATTATTGCCGGGAATGCAGCGTATCGGAGCAAGCTGGATTTCTTTACATATGACAGACTTCCAAAGGCTGTGTGCCTGAACTGCGGAGCATATGAGATGGACAAGCGGGAGGATAATATTTCTGACTGGTATATGAAGAAGGAAGATGGAAGTTATGCAGTATCTGAAGAGCAGAGAAAGTTGTTCCTTTCACAGCTTGAGTATCTGACGAAAGATTTTCCACCGGCATATCTGATGTACAGTGTAAATGATGATCTGAGATTTCAGACCATTCATCTGGATGAACGAATGGAGAAGCTGGGTATCCGGCATGTGATCCGGTCATTTGGAGAGAAACATCCGGACAGCGGACATGTATTTCACATTAATCTGAAAAACCCGGAAGGCGTACAGTGCAATGAGGAAGAATGTGCATGGTTCCGTCAGTATGAATAAGTACATGGCGGTTCATATAGAAAGTATATGCATTTGTAAGAGTTGAAAAAATATGAAATGAAATTTGGAGTATAAGAAAATGGCAGAAGGTTGTAATCATAATTGTAGTAGTTGTGGAGAGAGCTGTTCATCAAGAACTGCTCCTCAGAGTTTACTTGAAACACCACATGAAGGAACAAAGATCAAACATATCATAGCAGTTATCAGTGGAAAAGGCGGTGTTGGAAAATCATCCGTAACGACATCTCTTGCAGTTACCTTGAATCGTCTTGGTTATAAAACGGCGGTTCTGGATGCAGATATTACCGGACCTTCGATTCCGACAGCATTTGGAATAAATGAAGAACCGGAGAGAGGCGACGATTTCCTGTATGCGGTTGAAACAAAGACCGGAATCAAGATGATGTCGATCAATCTGTTGATCGAAGATCAGACGGCACCGGTTATCTGGCGTGGTCCGATCATCGCGGGAGCAGTAAAACAGTTTTATACAGATGTTGTATGGGGAGATATTGATTATATGCTGGTTGATTGTCCGCCCGGAACCGGAGATGTACCGCTTACGGTATTCCAGTCTCTGCCTGTTGATGGCGCAGTTATTGTTACAACACCACAGGATCTGGTGTCTCTTATTGTGGAGAAGGCAGTCCGTATGGCAGACGATATGGGAATCCGTATCTTAGGTCTGGTTGAGAATATGTCTTATTTTAAATGTCCGGATTGCGGCAAAGAGCATAGCATCTTCGGTGAGAGTAAGGTAGAGGAGATACGGGATCGTTTTGGTATCGAGACGGTCATAAAGCTTCCGATCGACCCTGCACTTGCCGGTCTGATGGATGAAGGTAAGATCGAGGATATGCCGGAATCAAAGCTGAAGGAATTCGCACAGACGATCGTGGGAAAGATAGGATGAAACTTAGAAAACTACTGGAAAGCTGCCATCTGTGTCCGAGAAAATGTGGGGTGAACCGCATAAACGGACAGACAGGGGCATGTAATGAAACATTATCAATATCAGCCGCAAGGGCAGCACTGCATATGTGGGAGGAGCCATGTATTTCCGGAGAGAACGGATCAGGTGCGGTATTCTTTTCCGGGTGTTCGCTTGGATGTGCATACTGCCAGAATCACGATATATCCGGGGGTTTGAATGGAAAAGAGATCACGATAAAACGCTTATCGGAAATTTTCTTTGAGTTAAAAGAGCAGGGAGCCAATAATATCAATCTGGTTACGCCGGATCATTTTATTCCACAGATCATAGAGGCAATCGATATAGCAAAGGAGCAGGGGTTCGATCTTCCGTTTGTCTATAATTGCAGCGGGTATGAGGAGATCGAAGCCCTGAAGCTGTTGGATGGATACATTGACATTTATCTGCCCGATTTCAAATATATGTCGGCAGATCTGGCGGCAAGATACAGTCACGCACCGGACTATCCGGAGGTGGCGAAGCGGGCACTGGCGGAGATGGTACGACAGGTTGGAGGCGATCAGACGACATTTGACGAGGATGGCATCATGAAGCGTGGTGTTATTGTCCGTCATCTGGAGCTGCCGGGATGTATCGAGGATTCCAAGGCGGTCGTCCGTTACTTATATAAAACATATGGAAATAATATTTACATCAGCATTATGAACCAGTACACTCCGATGGAGGGTATCGGTGAGAAGTTCCCGGAACTGAACCGCAAACTGACAGAGCGGGAATATGATGAACTGGTTGATTATGCGATCTCGATCGGTGTAGAAAATGGTTTCATCCAGGAAGGAGAAACGGCATCAGAGAGTTTTATACCTCCATTTACAAATGAAGGGATATAGAGAAAGCGGGCCTTTTATAAGCCCGCTTTTATGATGTCGTTTTCATCGGAAAAAGTAATACAGTTGTATAAGAATAATACCTGATCGTAGTCTTCGACATTTACCAGATTGCTGATCGATTGATTCGTGTATCGCAGATCGATCATGGTTACGGTATCGTAGTTATTGATCAGAAACTGCATCATTGAATTCGCATAGCTGTCCTTGATCACAAGGATGGAACGCTTTCCGGAATCCGAAGTATTTGAAGCATTTTCCGCATCGGATGCTTTGTTGCGGCTGATCGTTGCAACTGCAACATTCTGTCCGGTATAGGATGCGTATTTGTCTTTGACATTCAGATAGTCGCGAAAGAAAATGGAGTCATGAGAATCTTCTTTGTCAAATCCATTCGATGTCGTCATGGATGGTGTTACACTATTATCTGCCAGAGTGTAGAAATCAATCTCATCTTTTGTAACAGACTGATCCAAGGTCTTTGAGAACAGGGTTCCCTGAAATTCTGTACTGGCGGTTTCCTTTGTAAAATCTTTCAGTTCATAAGGAGTATATCCAAGCTCTGCTCCGGCAGACTGATATGCATAGTAAGCACCAAGGGATGTCCAGTGGTGGTCGGTACGATAATAGATATACTCGCTATCATGTTCTTTTAATGTATTATATATATTGATCGGTGTCACGCCGGACAGCTCGCGATAACAGGATTCGATCATGTCTTTTTCGTCAACTGATACATTCATAACAGCTGCAGGCAGCAGGGAGTCTCCATAGATACCGACAGAGGTTGGACACAGCATGAAGTAGGTTGGAACCTCCGGATGCTTTGCAGCGAAGCTGTTAATAACAGCAAGATTTGTATGGATCTTATCAGCATTGTACGCGGCACCGATATCATCATAATCTGAAAGCACCTGCATCATCTGATCATCCTTTGTATATACAGTTGAAATCTCTGTTTTTCCCATCAATCGTTCAGAATCATTCATGGCTGAGATCCACTGTTCCCTGCCATAGAACCGGTCAGAGAACCAGGAATCAAAACCGTTCATAAATGTCTCGTCCTTGATGGAGGAAAGACTGACGGTTGGAAATTCCGACAGATAACGATTTTCATTTTCGGAAAAAGGCGCTTTCTCTTTTGGCAGCTTAACAAGTGTCAAAATGGGAAGAGCGATGATGATACATGCAAATATGATAATTCCGATTTTTTTATGCATAAGGGCTCACCTCACAAAATTCTATAAATAGGCGTTTGCAAAACGCCATGCCAATCTCGCCTGACGGCTCGAAAAGGCTATCGCCATGCCAATCTCGCCTGACGGCTCGATTTACGGCATTCGCCGTATAGCATCCGAACCTCATATAGATGATTGTGAGCAAGCTCCCAACATCTATATGGGTTGCAGATGCTGCATGGCTCATTTTTTAAAAGTTGAAATACAAAAATGGGTTATAGCTTGCGTTGACAAGGTAGGCGGTGGAAAGCAGCATCAGAATCGCCATCAAAATGACGCTTCCGTAATTGCCGACAGCCGGAACTTTGTCTGCGAGCTTAGTAGCCAGCTTCTTTGGCAGATCCGTAGAACCGATGATCGCAATGATGAATAACAATCCGAAGTTCACAAGGATATATATGGTATAACTGTCGTAGAAGCTACTGCCAAAGCGGAACATCCGTCCCATATAGGAGAATGCCTGTGCGATTGTTGATGTATCAAAGAGTACCCATCCAAGCATGACGAGGACGATCGCATAAACACGTTTTATAATAGAAGGAATCTTTGTAAAGATATCCTGCTTTCCTGCTTTTGTCAGAGCAGTTGTAACCAGCTTTTCTATAATGATCAGAACACCGTACAGAGAACCCCACAGAATGAAGTTCCAGCTTGCACCATGCCAGACACCGGTTAAGAACCAGACAACTGCGGTGTTGAATATCGTACGGGCAAGTCCCTTGCGACTTCCGCCGAGAGGAAAATATACATAGCTCTTGAACCAGCCGGAGAGGGTCATATGCCATCTGCGCCAGAATTCACTGATACTCTTCGACATATACGGATAATTGAAATTTTCCGGGAAATGGAAACCGAGCATCTTACCCAGACCGATTGCCATATCAGAATACCCGGAAAAATCAAAATAGATCTGTAAGGTATAAGCGGCAATACCAAGCCATGCGGTTGCAACCGGAAGCGCGGATAAGTCCATAGCTTTGACATTTGTCCAGACAACACCGATATTATTTGCGATCAGAACCTTCTTGCTAAGACCGACCGCAAAGCGGAGAACACCTTCCCAGATCAGGTCGATGTCGATCACACGTTCATTCAGCTCGGCAGCCACATCTTCATAACGAACGATCGGACCTGCTACGATCTGTGGGAACAACGTGACAAAGGCTGCAAAGGTGATCGGATTCTTCTGAACAGAGATGTTCTTCCGGTACAGGTCGATCGTATACGACATGGACTGGAAGGTAAAGAAGCTGATACCGATCGGAAGCAGAGAGGTCGGTGAACCATAGTGCGTTCCGAATATGTTATTAATATTTTCTATGATGAAATTGCTATATTTGAAAAAGCCAAGTAAGGACAGATTCATGACCATCGATATGATCAGTGCAACCTTTCGAAGTGCCTGACGGTCGCCTGCCTTATAAATGACCAGACCTGCAAAATAATCGATCATTGTCGATGCGATCAGTACAAATACATAGATTGGTTCGCCCCATGCGTAGAAGAACAGACCGCTGATCAGGATGAACAGGTTCCGTAACTGCTTCGGGACAATATAATAGATAACCAGTGTAACCGGTAAAAAAATATATAAAAATGTCAAACTGGAAAAAACCATGTGATACCCCAACTAACTTCATTATTATGTCGACTTCTGTCGCCGTAACAATTATAAAGTTAACGTATGGTAGTGTCAATCGGATTAAATATTAAATATTTGTGAGAAACCGGCTAAGAAACGGGAAAATATATAGATTGTGTACATAGTTACAATATCGGCAGGCATATACAGATATACAGCAGTATTAAGACTACAAATATAGGATTTTAAGGAGATGAGAAAAATCAGTCCATGTGAAACTATACAATCTATATAAAAGAACTGCCTTACTAAGACATTAGCGAGGATTTCGTAATGAGATGCATATACGAGCAAATGTGGGTGCCTGTTTGAGCCTGAAAGGCGAGTTGGCACAGGAACATTTGCGAATCACGTATATGCAGATCATAGAAACCACAGCGAGTCTAAGTAAGGCAGTTCTTTTATATAGTTACATGGTTTTACATGGGTGTCCTTCTATCGGATAGCGTCCTTCATGCTTGCGACATAGTCTTTGATGTAAGGAACGCAGTCCCTGCCATATTTGGCGCAGAGCTTGACGATGGCAGAGCCGACGATCACACCGTCAGCATGAGCAGCCATTTCCTTTGCTTGCTCCGGTGTAGAGATTCCGAAGCCGATCGCACACGGAGTATCCGTTGCGGCTTTGACCAGCTTGGTCATAGCACCGATATCGGTCGTGATCTTGCTTCTTGTTCCGGTAACGCCGAGAGAAGAAACACAGTAGATAAATCCATTTGCTTCCTTTGCGATCATGCTGATACGGTCGTGAGAGGTTGGTGCGATCATGGATACCAGATCCAGATCATACTTCTTACAGATACCGTCGAACTCATCCTTTTCCTCATAAGGGATATCCGGCAGGATCAGTCCATCAATGCCGATCTCCTTACAAATGCTGATAAATTTTTCAGAGCCGTAAGAGAAGACAACATTTGCATAAGTCATAAATACCATAGGAATGGTAACTGTCTTACGGAGCTTTCTTACAAGGTCAAATACATCATTTGTCGTAACATGGTTTGCGAGTGCGCGGATATTTGCACCCTGGATAACAGGGCCTTCTGCGGTTGGATCTGAGAATGGGATACCAAGTTCGATCAGGTCTGCACCTGCTTCTACCATGGCATATACGATCTGTTCTGTTGTTTCAAGATCAGGGTCACCACATGTAACAAATGGGATGAACGCCTTTCCGTTTTTGAATGCATTTTTAATATTACTCATAGAGATCCTCCCCTCTGTATCTGGCGATGGCGGCAACGTCTTTATCGCCTCGTCCTGAAATGTTAATAACCATGATCTGGTCTTTGTCCATCTGTGGTGCAAGCTTCATTGCATAGGCAACTGCATGAGCACTCTCGATCGCAGGGATAACACCCTCGATCTTGGACAGATATTCAAATGCATCAACAGCTTCATCATCTGTAACAGCGACATATTCTGCTCTGCCGATGTCATGCAGGTATGCATGTTCCGGTCCGATTCCCGGATAGTCAAGACCTGCGGAAATAGAATAAACCGGTGCGATCTGTCCAAATTCATCCTGACAGAAGTAGGACTTCATACCATGGAAGATACCAAGTCTTCCGGTATTGATCGTTGCAGCTGTCTCAAATGTATCAATTCCACGTCCGGCCGCTTCACATCCGATCAGGCGAACGCTCTTATCCGGAATAAAGTTATAGAATGCACCGATCGCATTGGAACCGCCGCCGACACAGGCGAGAACGGCATCCGGTAGTCTGCCTTCCTTCTCCATAAGCTGTTCCTTGATCTCCTTGCTGATAACAGCCTGAAAATCACGAACCATCTCAGGGAAAGGATAAGGTCCCATAACAGAACCCAGAACATAATGAGTATCATCGATTCTGGAAGTCCATTCACGGAAGGTTTCGGAAACGGCATCCTTTAATGTACCTGTACCGGTTTCTACCGGGTGAACCTTTGCTCCTAATAATTTCATACGGTAGACATTTAAAGCCTGACGGATGGTGTCTTCCTTGCCCATGAAGATTTCACATTCCATACCCATCATGGCAGCAACTGTAGCAGTTGCAACACCGTGCTGACCGGCTCCTGTCTCGGCGATAACTCTTGTCTTACCCATTCGTTTTGCAAGGAGCATCTGACCGATAACATTGTTGATCTTATGTGCTCCGGTATGGTTTAAGTCCTCGCGCTTCAGGTAGATCTTTGCACCGCCGAGATCCTCTGTCATTCTCTTGGCATAGTACAGACGGCTAGGTCTGCCGGCGTATTCATTTAACAGTTCTGTCAGCTCCCGGTTGAATTCCGGGTCATCTTTGTATTTCTTATATGCTTCTTCAAGCTCAAGCATGGCGTTCATCAGTGTTTCCGGTATGTACTGTCCGCCATGGATTCCAAAACGTCCTTTTGACATATATGTTTCCTCCTGTATGTGTTGTTTCTATATTATAAAATATCATTAATGCTTTCAAATAAAGTTCGTTGTTCCTGCAGAAACAGGATCCGGTTCTATCCTATAGCTTCACCCCGTAACCATGCAAATGCGGCTTTCTTATCAGGGCTTCGCATAAAGGTTTCTCCGATCAATACTGCATCTGTGCCATTTCCCTTTAAACGGTCGATGTCCTCCGGTGTGCGGATGCCGCTTTCGGATACATAGACGACCGGTTTTCCGTTTATCGAATCCGGGATCAACGTCCGAAGTCTTACACTGTTCATGATGTCAACGATGAAGGTTTTCAGATCACGGTTATTCACACCGATGATATCTGCACCGATCGCGATCGCACGTCTGACTTCCTCTTCATCGTGTGCTTCTACCAGAACGGACAGGCCAAGACTTGTTGCAAGCTCGTAATAGCTTTTGAGCTGTTCGTCGGTAAGGATCGCACAGATCAGAAGGATCGCAGAGGCACCGATCACTTTTGCCTCGTAGATCATATAAGGATCGACGGTGAAATCCTTCCGCAGGATCGGAGTGGATACTGCTTCATGGATCGCTGTCAGATATTCGTTGCTTCCCTGAAAATAAAATGGTTCGGTCAGCACGGATATGGCGGATGCACCGGCGGCTTCATATTCTTTCGCAATCTCGATATATGGGAAATCCGGTGCGATCAGTCCTTTGGAAGGAGAAGCCTTTTTTACTTCGCAGATAAAGGATATTCCCGGCTTTGCCAGATTGTCACGGAAAGGAAAAACGGTATAAGGTTTTGTTCCGTTCTCTGTTTCCTTTTCTACGATTGCAAGAGCTTTTGCCTTCATTTCTTCAAATGAGATCTGCTCTTTGCATCTGGCAATCCGTTCTTTTGTTTTTGCTGCTATTTCATCTAAGATCATATATATTCCTCCATAGCGGTCCGGAGATTAAAGGTTCCGGGTCGGTTATGTGTTTTGCTTTTACAAATAATTAAGCGTTTGTTGCTGCTATAAAGTCTTCCAGCTTCTTCAGACCGCTGCCATTTGCCAGAATATCGGCTGCAAGGGCGAAGCCTTCTTCAAGTGAGATCCGGTTTGTGATATGCAAAGCCGCACCGGCATTTAAGATAACGGCTGTACGCTTGCCATCTGTGATCTTGCCGGATAAGATATCCTTTGTGATCTGTGCATTTTCTTCCGGTGTACCACCGACCAGTTCGGCTTTGTCACAGAGGGTGAAGCCGTATGCGGTTGGGTCTAAGGTATAGGTGTTAAATGTGCCATCGTTGAATTCACATACAGTTGTTGTTGTAACCGCTGAGATTTCATCCAGACCGTCGTTTCCATGAACGACCATACCACGTTTTACACCGAGGTTGCTGAGTACTTTTGCAAGCGAATCAACGAGGGAGGCATCATAGACACCGAGTAACTGAAGATTTGCTTTTGCTGGATTTGCAAGAGGTCCTAAGATATTGAATACTGTAGGAATCTTGATCTCTTTTCTTGGAGCGCCGACAAATCGCATTGCTGTGTGATATTTCTGTGCAAATAAGAAGCAGGTACCAAGATCCTTCAGACAGGCTTCGCTGACTTTACAGTCTGCTGCGATGTTGACGCCAAGGGCTTCCAGGCAGTCGGCTGTTCCGCATTTGCTGGATGCTGCACGGTTGCCATGCTTTGCCACCTTACCACCGCCTGCGGCTGTTACTAATGAGGAAACAGTTGAGATGTTAAAGGTCCCTGCACAGTCTCCGCCGGTTCCTACGATGTCGATCTCCTCATCGACATCCGGTGTAAATTCACCACAGTGTTTTCTCATGATCTCAGCAAATGCTGTGATCTCATCGATTGTTTCACCTTTAATATGAAGGGCTGTTAAGAAGCTTCCAATCTGTGCCTGTGTTGCTTCTCCGCTCATAATTTCATCCATAACGGCCGCAGCCATTTCTTTGTCTAGATTTTCACCATTTACTACTGTTGCAATTGCCTCTGTAATCATATTCATTTCCTCCTTGATATTATCTTTTAATAAGACATTTGCAGGTTATGTATAGAATTGTTATGATTAAAGATTTTGACTTACCAAGACAGGGACATTTGAGTCCGCCGGTACTCACATTTCGTACTTAGTGAGTGCTTGCACGAGCTTAGAACGAAAGCGCACCCCTGTGGTGTGATGGTGCGTTAGCAGCATCTTAGTACCGCTGCAGGTCTCAACGAGCGGAAGCGTCCACTGGTTGGTAATGTCAGGAATGTTTAATCATAGAAATATAGTGCTGATTGCAAATGTTTGATTACGCCTCTAAAAAGTTTCGTAAGATGATCGTTCCTTTTGGTGTCAGAATCGATTCCGGATGGAACTGGACACCATATATTTCATAATCTTTGTGTTTGACTGCCATGATCTCATCATCATCGGTTCTGGCGATAACGGTAAGAACATCCGGGAAGTTTTCTTCGGAAGCGGCAAGGGAATGATATCTGGCAACCTCGATCCTTTTTTGAAGTCCCTTGAACAGTTTGCAGTTGATGTCGACATTTGCAACGGACATTTTGCCATGCATCAGCTTTTTGGCGTATGTGATCGTTGCACCGTAGGTTTCACAGATTGCCTGATGTCCGAGACAGACACCAAGGATCGGAACCTTGCCGGCAAAATAGGAGATGGCTTCTTCGCAGATACCTGCATCGGAAGGTCTTCCGGGACCCGGTGAAATGATGATCTTATCCGGATTCATTGCTTCAATCTCCTGACAGGTATATTCGTCATTTCGTATCACTTTGATGTCAGGATTGATCTTTCCTACAAGCTGATACAGATTGTAGGAAAAGCTGTCATAATTATCGATCAGTAATATCATGCTTCGTCACCTCGTATCTTCTGAGAATTAATCAATGCATCCGTTACGGCTTTTGCTTTGTTGATGCATTCCTGGAATTCGTTTGCCGGTACACTGTCGGCTACAATGCCGGCACCGGAACGGACAAATACTTTATGCCCCTTGCGGTATGCGATTCGGATCGCGATGCAGGTATCCAGATTTCCTGAAAAATCGATATAACCGATCGCGCCGCCGTAAATACCTCGTTTGTTATTTTCAAGCTCGTTGATGATCTCACATGCCCGGATCTTCGGTGCACCGGATAAGGTTCCGGCCGGAAGAACCGCATCGACAGCGGAGATCGCATCCAGATCCTCACGGAGTGTTCCGCGTACGGTGGAGCCGATACGCATAACGTGTGAATAACGCTGGATGGACATATATCGTTCGACTTCGACCGTTCCAAACTGACTGACCTTTCCGAGATCATTTCTTCCGAGATCCACTAACATATTGTGTTCTGCAAGTTCCTTTTCATCTGCCATCAGGCTCTTTTCCAGTTCCAGATCTTCGACCTTTGTCTTTCCTCTTGGTCTTGTGCCTGCCAGAGGAAATGTATGGAGAACGCCATCCTCTACCTTGACCAGAGTTTCAGGGGAAGCCCCGGCAACCTCGATCGTGTCACCGTCAAAGTAGAACATGTAAGGAGATGGGTTTGTGCTTCGGAGCAGCCGGTAGGTATCGAACAGGCTTCCTTCCATTTCGGCTTCCAGTCGGTTGGAAAGCACGACCTGGAAAATATCTCCTTCATATATATAGTGCTTTGCCTTTTCTACCATCCGGCAGTAGGCTTCTTTGTCAAATAATGGTTTGAATTCTGTCTTAAGAACGGGAGCAGGAATATCGGCTTCTGCGCCATGGAGAATGAGTTCTTTCATTTCTTTGATATCTTGTAAGGCTTTCTGATATCCTTCTTCGATATTTGCTGTGCCGGCATTGGCGATCAGGATCAGCTTGGATCTTACATTGTCAAATGCGATCACCTTGTCAAATAACATCAGGTCGACATCCTGAAATCCTTCCTCGTCCTTTGCATCAAGCACCAGCTTCTTTTCACTGTATTTCAGATAGTCATAAGAGAAATATCCAACCAGTCCGCCGGTGAAGGTAGGGAAGCCTTCGATCTTCGGACTCTTATAATCTTTTAAAACCTCACGGATAAAGACTTCCGGATGGATGCCGGAGGCCTCTTTGATGACTGCTCCGTTCTCATCCTTTAATGTCAGTGTTCCGTTCATACAGGTGATATCCAGTTTTGGACTGTATCCAAGGAAGGTGTATCTTCCCCAGAGCTCCTGATTCTCCACGCTTTCCAGAATGTAGCAATGCTCATTTTCCGCTTTCAGTTTCTTCAACAGATTGATCGGAGTGATGATATCAGAGAGCATCTCATAACAGACCGGAACCATGTGATATCCCTGTTTCGCATATTCTTTTGCTTCGTTAAGTGTTGGTCGTATCATATGTTTCACCTCGTTCATAAATAATAGTTTAATAAGTTATTTGAAATTGTTCATGTATGGTGAGGTGCGCTTTGCCTGATCTGCTTTTTATAAAAAGAAAAAGCACCATCAGAAGATTGTATAAAAAAATCTCATCCAAAAGCAAAACGCTTATAGGACAAGATACAAATACAACACTCCTGCGGTGCCACCTATATTCATCAAAATCTGATGCACTCAACCATATACTAACATATATGTACTTTCTATAACGGGAAGTCTCCGTCGCCCCTACTAGATTCGCTCGTTCGGTTTGCCCTCGCAAGTCCATTCACTTAAGAAATCATCACTGCAATCTCACCACCTGCAGTTCTCTGGACATGTTGTTCATAAGCTACTCTTCTTGCTCATTGGTTTGTTTTATTGTATTCATATTGCACTGGTATGATATATTTGTCAAGAGCTAATTTTAAAATTGTTCAAAAAAAGGTACAATTATTTCGATGGAAAACCTTGTTTATTCGTTAAAAATCAATATAATAAAAATAAGATGACTCGCTATGCGCAAGTATAGCTTTTAATACTGAAAATATACGAAACGTGTATATAATGCATGATATATGATTCGTATAAATAATCAATGGAGGACTATAATCGTGGAAGAACGTAAAAATTTTGGTTTCGGTGTATTGATCGATATTTTGAAGAAAAATCCAAAAACAATTGTTTTGACTGAAGGTACTGATCCCCGTATTCTGGAAGCATCTTCAAGACTTCTTGCAAGTAACTTCCTGCATCCGATTCTTGTAGGAGATCCTGATAAGATTTATGAAGTTGCAGAGGAAAGCGGTTTTAATATAAGAGGTTCCGAGATCATTAATCCAAGGAATTTTGATCGTATGGATGAGATGGTCGAGATGTTCTGTGAACTCAGAAAGAGCAAGGGCGTGACACCGGAACAGGCAAGAGAGATCCTGTATCAGAATAACTATTTTGGTACTATGCTTGTTAAGATGGGAATTGCAGATTCACTTCTTGGCGGTGCTACATATTCAACAGCAGATACAGTAAGACCTGCTTTACAGCTGATCAAGACCAGACCGGGCAACACACTGGTTTCATCCTGTTTCATTCTGGTACGTCCATTTGCAACAGGTGGTAATGAAGTGTTCGCTATGGGTGACTGCGGTATCAACATCAAGCCAAACGAAGATGAGCTGGTTGAGATCGCAGAGGAGACGGTTCGTTGTGCAAGAATCTTCGGTGTAGATCCAAAGGTTGCATTCTTAAGCTATTCAACCTATGGTTCCGGTAAGGGCGAAGATGTGGATAAGATGAGAAATGCAGCAAGAAAGACAAAGGAGCGTAACCCGGATCTTCCGATCTCCGGTGAGATCCAGTTCGATGCAGCCGTATCACCTAGAGTTGCAAAGAAGAAATGTCCACAGTCAGAGGTTGCAGGAAATGCAAATACCTTTATCTTCCCTGATATCAATGCAGGAAATATCGGTTATAAGATCGCACAGAGAATGGGTAACTTCTCAGCATATGGCCCGATCCTGTTAGGACTTAATTCTCCTATCAACGATCTGTCCAGAGGATGTACAGCAGATGAGGTTTATTCTATGGCGATCATCACAGCGGCATTAGCAGATAATAAAGATGCATAAATTGTAGATAGATAAAAGCCGGACACGATCTTTGGTTTAAAGAGATTGTGTCCGGCTTTTGTCTATTGTCTAAAGATGATTATTCTATTTGCAGGAATTCTGCGGCTGTTAATATTTGTGGCTTTTGAAGTCCTGATTCTGCTGATTTTTCAGTGCAAGAAAGTGTGATTTTTCTTGAAATAAATGGGTAAATGGTTTACCATAATATCATGAGTATTTAGTATGGGATTGTAGCGCTTTTTTAGCGTGAAGGGCGAACAAATGACGCCTGTGAGACAGAAAAATTGGGACAGCATATTTGTAGGTGTCAGAATGGAGATTTGAATGAGTTTCGTGTATTCATTGTTTTTGCAGAGAGCAGGAGAGGAACTTTCACAATTTGATAACAGAATTTCTAACATGCTTCCAGTGGCTGCCGGTCTGGTTTTTTTTGATATGCGAAACTATCGTAATGATAATGGGGAATTTAATGTTTATATAGAGTGGAATGAGGAATTGAATTCCGTTCTGAACGACAGACTGCCTTCGGGTGGTTATTTTATAAAGGCAACAGGAAAACAGGCAAGACAGTTGGAAGAAAAAACAGGTGGAATTCCTGTTTATATGAAGTTGATCGCGCATGAGGGCAGGCTGTATCCGTATCGCACATATGTGATGTGGAATGGCAGGCCTTTTAGTGTGGAATTTAACGGAAATATATTGATTCCGGTTGATTATAAAAAGAAAGCTGAGACTGTGAAAATACAGGGTTCTCAGAATGGCAGTAAAGGAAATCGTACGGATGTATCTGGCAGCCAGATGAGTAGCAGTCAACGAAGTTTATTCGGTACAAGCCAGAACAAATTGTTAGTAGTCAGTCAGCAGGGAGCTTTTGTTGGTGGTGAGCGTGAGTTTTTGACAGGCAGCAATCGAGAATTCTGGACGAGCAGCAATCGACCTTGGACATATGAGTGGGAATATGAGAATGGCAGCCAGAGAAGTTTATTCGGGGGCAGTCAGAGAAGTTTGTTTGGTACAAGCCAGAATGGATTCTTTTTTGGAAGCCAGAGAGAATTTTTGACAGGTAGTAACCGAGGCTATCTGACGGGCAGTAATCGAGAATTCTGGACGAGCAGCAATCGACCTTGGATGTATGAGTGGGAATATGAGAATGGCAGCCAGAGAAGTCTATTCGGTGGTAGTCAGAGAAGTCTGTTTAGTACAAGTCAACGTGGAAATTTCTTTGGAAGTCAAAGCAGACTTTTTGGCACAAGTCAGCAGAGTTTTCTTTTTGGCAGCCAGCGAGGATCTTTAACAGGCAGTAACCGGGGTTATCTGACAGGCAGCCGGTATACGCCGACTTTTTATCAGGCAACGGATGGCGGGGCAGATGATTATGATATTCCGCATTGGTATTACATGCCACCGGAATGGCAGCTTATAAACCGGTCAAAACGACCATGCAGCAGAAAAGGCGGAAACAGCACATTTGGCTATGGGCTGGATTTAATATAGAGCGGAAGCGTCCCTTGGCTGAGAAGGTCAAGAGCCTGCAGCTAATTAATATTTAGCTGGTTTTGAATTATCTTGAAAGGACAACATATGGACGGATTTCATTCCTTATGGTCAAAACCGTATATGGCGGGAAAACAAGCGGAAGAATATTGGATGCAGGACTATGAAGTCCTTACGATGATTCTTTCGGCATTGATGTGGAGAAAACACAATGGGGGGATCCGTTTGTGTGCGGATGCAGAGGCAAGAGTATTTATCGAGAAGCTGGGACTTGCGCACATCTGGAATCTCGGAATCGAGGAAATTACAGTGCCGGAAGCGGTACCGGAAAAGGTGTTCTGGGCAGCCGGCAAACTATATTCATTGAAAAAAATGCAGATGCCTGCGGTTATGGTGGATCTGGATCTGATCATCTGGAAGGATATACGGAATATTATAAAAGATACGGATATCTGTGCAATACACAGAGAAGGGATATTCCCTGATGTGTATCCGGGAAAAGAGTTTTTCCATATGAAGCAGGAGTATCGGTTTGACCCGGACTGGAGCTTTGAGGTTCTTCCGGTCAATACCTGTATGTTATATATCGCGGATGAAGCGTTTAAGAATTATTATGTTGACAGTTCGATCACATTTATGGAGAATTGTCTGGAGACAGAGGAGAATCTCTGCCATATGGTATTTGCGGAACAGCGGCTTCTTGCGATGTGCGCAGAGAAGCAGGGAAAGCAGATATCATCTTTTTTTCCCGGTTCGGCACAGATCGAGAACCAGGATATCTTCACACATTTATGGGGCTATAAGAACATTCTGAAATTCAATTATAAAGAAAGGGAAGCTTTTAACCATAAAATGTATGATCGCATCGTCCGGGAATTTCCGGAAGAAGAGACGACACTCAAGCAGCTTCCGATATCAGGACTATAGGGAGAATGGTATGAAACTTTTACGCAAAATACCAAAGGAAATATACATATATATCGCATGGGGCATACTCGTAGGGGCAGTGAACTTAGGGTCTGCCTGGTTTTTTATGTACAAATGCGGGATAAATGAGATCTATGCCAATTATATGTCGTGGATTTTGTACAACTATGTGTCATTTGCGACAAACCGCAAATCTGTATTCCACACAAAGGCAGCCACGGTAAAGGCATATTTTATCGAACTGGCATTATTCTATCTGAGCCGGGTATCTACACTTCTGATCGAAACAGGAATTATCTTTGCGCTTGTCACCGGACTGAAATGGAATGCGATGGGTGTTAAGGTGTTTACATCGATCCTTGTGATCTTTTTGAATTATTTCATCAGTAAGAAATTTATCTTTTCCATTCAATACGAAAAGAAAAATAGCGGAGAAATGTTGTCGGAAGACGAAGTATGCCGTGAAATCGTGAGATAATTAATAAAAACTTTACAAGATTTATTTCCATATTTTTGTAAAATGTAGTACAATATCGGCGTAACCATGCATTCTGTGCAGTATGTGTGGTTTATACATAAGCTGACAAAGTAAATTTTTATAGAATTTAACAATGCAGGATTTCTTCTATATCTTTCACAGATAATCTGGATGGTATATATATGGAAGAAAATGGAAATCATACTTTATATTAAGGAGAATTATTGAATATGAGTAGAAGAGTAGTGATTACAGGAATGGGAGCGGTTACTCCACTTGGCTTGAATGTGGATGAGTTCTGGAACGGCTTAAAAGAAGGCAGACATGGTTTTGGACCGATTACACAGTTTGATGCATCAGAATATAAGTGCAAGGTTGTAGGTGAAGTAAAAGGATTTGTAGCAAAAGATTATATTGATCCAAAGGCCGCAAGAAGAATGGCAAGATTTTCACAGTTCGCGGTTGCAGCAGCAAAGGAAGCAGTTGCAGATGCAAAGCTTGACATGACAGCAGAAGATCCATACATGGTTGGTACCTGTGTCGGTTCCGGTGTAGGAAGTCTTCAGGAGCTTGAAAGTGCATATGAGAAGATCATGACAAAAGGACCGAATCGTGTAAGCCCATTTACAGTACCTATGATGATCAGCAATATCGCAGCAGGTAATATTGCGATCCAGCTTGGCTGCAAGGGAAAGAGTATTGATGTTGTTACAGCATGTGCATCCGGTACAAACAGTATCGGTGAAGCATTCCGTACAATTCAGTATGGAGATGCAGATGTAATGATCGCCGGTGGTACAGAAGCAGCAGTTTCACCGATCGGTATCTCGACATTTGATGCATTAACAGCGTTGTCATCATCTGATAACCCGGACAGATGCTCAATTCCATTTGATAAAGAGAGAGACGGTTTCGTTCTTGGTGAAGGTTCCGGTATCGTTATTCTTGAGGAACTGGAACATGCTAAGAAGCGTGGCGCAAAGATCTATGCAGAGATCAGCGGATACGGATGCTCCAGTGATGCATTCCATATCACAGCACCGGAAGATTCAGGCGAGAGCCCTGCAAGAGCAATGTTAAATGCTGTAAAGGATGCGGGCGTATCACCGGAGGATGTTGCATATATCAATGCACACGGAACCAGTACACATTTAAACGATCTGGTTGAGACCAGAGCGATCAAGAAAGCATTTGGCGATCATGCAAAGGACATCAAGATCAATTCTACAAAGTCTATGACAGGACATCTTCTTGGTGCAGCAGGAGCGATTGAATGTATCGTTACAGCAAAGACGATCGAAGAAGGCTATATCCACAGAACCCGTGGACTTCATGAGAGTGAAGAAGAACTGGATCTTGATTATTGTAAAGAGCCATATGAGCAGGAGGTTGACTGTGCGATCAGCAATTCTCTTGGATTTGGTGGACATAACGCATGTATTCTTTTACAGAAATATAAGGAGCAGTAAAAAGAAATGTTATTTATAAAGAAAAAGGCAAAAGAAGCCGAGATGGAAAAAATGAAGGCTGTCGAAGCGGAGCAGCCAAAACCGGAGACTGTAAAATGTCCGAAATGTGGAGCTGAGCTTGATAAGCAGAGAGTTGTAAAGGCAAAATATATCTGTTATGAATGTGGTTCTTATTTCCGTGTTAAGACAAAGAACCGTATCAAGATGGTAACAGATCCAAAGTCATTTGAACCATGGTTTGAAGATATGCCGATGTCAAATCCGTTAAATACAGCCGGATATGAGGATAAGGTTAAGGCTGCGCAGGAAAAGACAGGATTGAAAGAAGCGGTTACAGTCGGTAAGGCTCTGATCAATGGTGAGCCGGCTATGATCGGTATCTGTGATGCCAGATTCCTGATGAGCAGTATGGGCTATGTTGTTGGTGAGAAGATTGCCAGAGCGGTTGAGCGTGCAACAGAAGAAAAGCTTCCTGTATTCATGTTCTGTTGTTCCGGTGGTGCCAGAATGCAGGAGGGTATCATTTCCCTGATGCAGATGGCAAAAACCTCCGCAGCATTGAAGAAACATTCAGAAGCCGGATTGTTATATGTATCGATCCTTACAGATCCTACAACCGGTGGTGTAACAGCCAGCTTTGCAATGCTTGGCGACATCATCTTAGGTGAGCCTGGTGCTCTGGTTGGCTTTGCAGGTCCTCGTGTTATCAAACAGACGATCGGACAGGATCTTCCGGAAGGCTTCCAGCGTTCTGAGTTCCTGGTAGAGCATGGTATTATCGATGGAATTATTACCAGAGATAAGATGAAGGATACCATGTACCAGTTGATCGTTACACATAAGCAGAGAACCGGTTATGCAAACTTCGATAAGGAAGAAGACGAGAAGTTTGATATCAGCGAGATCTTAAAGGAGAGATTGACTTCTGTTGAGAATAAGACTCCTTGGGAGAAGATCCGTGGTACAAGACAGATGACTCGTCCATGCGCACTTGATTATATTGATTATATCTGTGATGATTTCCATGAGATCCATGGAGACAGAACAATGAATGATGATAAAGCAATCGTTGGTGGTATCGGTCATATCGATGGACAGCCTGTAACCGTGATCGCACAGGTAAAGGGTTCCAGCATGACAGAGTGTATGGAGCGTAATTTCGGTATGCCGCTTCCGGATGGATACCGTAAGGCGCTTCGTCTGATGAAACAGGCAGAGAAGTTCAACCGTCCTATCATCACATTTGTAAATACACCTGGTGCATTCTGTGGACTGGAAGCAGAGGAACGTGGTATGGGTGAAGCAATCGCAAGAAACCTTTACGAGATGTCAGCCCTTAAAGTTCCTGTACTTTGTATCCTGATCGGTGAAGGCGGCAGTGGTGGAGCACTTGCTATGGCAGTTGGTAATGAAGTATGGATGCTTGAAAATGCAGTATACTCCATTCTTTCACCGGAAGGCTATGCATCAATTCTCTGGAAGGACAGCAACCGTGCAGAGGAGGCAGCAGAGGTTATGCAGCTTACCGCACAGGATCTTTCAAGACTTGGTGTGATCGAGAAGGTTATTCCTGAGTATGGCGGAGCAGATAAAGAATCTGTCCCATATATCGGTAAATTCATTAAGATGAATGCCAAGGAATTCCTGAAGAAATTCGATGGAATGAGCGGCGAAGAAATTGCTGCTGCAAGATATAAGAGATTCCGTGAGATGTAAATAAAATAAAAAACAGGGATGTAACATTGAGGGCATCATAATATTATGTAGCAAGCCTGTCCGAATGTCGGTCCTTAGTGATCCGCTGATAAGCGGGAGCTTAGTACCGTTACATGAGGATAGAGCGAAATAATATTATGATGCCCTCAATGTTACATCCCTGTTTTTGTAGTGTACACTTTGATTGGTGACATTCAAATATCGTATATGTTATAATTAACATATGTACTGGTTTCAATTATACAAAAGGTTATTTCTGTTGGGGTTATGCAGAGCCTTTTGGTCAGGGAGATTAATACAGTGCGAAGCGGAGGTTTATCATTTAGAAATGGAGGGTAAAGAAATGAGAAAACGAATTGTAAGCAGTTTATTGTTAGGCTGCGCATTATTAACAGGAGGTGTGTCAACTGCTTATACTGTGCATGCAGAAGATTCGCAGACACAGACAGGCACGGCTACAATCATATTGGTTAATAACTGTGATTGGGAAGACAGCTCAGGATTTCAATTTTTGTTGGATGAAGACCATGATACATATGGTGATGTAATACCAGATAGTGGTCCGCTTAGTAGAAATGATGATGTCCCGTCATCTGTGTACGACAGGTTCGAATACAAAATACCTGGAAATGCAGATGGAGCAAGGGATACGCAAAATAGTATCCCATATGGTTCATCAGCCAAAATTACAATTCCGTCAGGAACATATGATTATGTTATTACAAATCCAACACCAGATGATAGAGTTTGGATCGTAGGAAATGGGGGAACAGATAAAGCGCGCATGGATGACTATGTTTTTGAAGCAGGAAAGGTATATACATATACTGTTTCAAAAGTAGGTAGTGGAGATGGAGTATATCTTTCCATACATGAACATAGTTATAGTAACAGTATCTGGAACAGTGATGAAAGCGGTCATTGGCAGGAATGTGACGATACAAATTGTCCGGATAAGGCATCAAGTGTGACTGCCAAGACAGCGCATATATCAAATGATGATGCAGATTGTACGACTGCTGCTACATGTAATGTATGTGGATATACAATTGCGGCAGGCAGATCAGAACATGCATTTGGGGAATGGCAACATGATGATGCTGCTGCAGGAATGCATATCCGGAAATGTGAGACAAATGGCTGTAACGCTTCTGAAACCGCAAAGTGCAGCGGCGGCAAAGCAACTTGTACAGAAAAAGCAAAGTGTGAGGTTTGTGGAGAAAGTTATGGAGATCTGAATCCGAGCAATCATACGGGAACAGAGGAGTGGATTCAGACAGCTGATACACACGAGAAGAAATGGAATTGCTGCAGCCTCGTAAGTGTTGCAAAAGAAAAGCATGAATGGAAAGATGGTGTATGTCAGAAATGCGGCTATAACTGTGAACATAGCGGAGGCACAGCAACCTGTCATGAGAAAGCAGTTTGCACAAGCTGCGGAGCAGAATATGGTGAATATAATTCTGATAATCATGCAGGAGAAACCGAGGTCAGAAAGAAACAGTCAGCAACCTGTACCAAAGATGGCTATACCGGAGATACCTACTGCAAGGGATGCGGGAAAAAGCTTTCATCCGGTTCGGTGGTTAAAGCAAAAGGACATAAAGGCGGTATAGCCACATGTAGTGAAAAAGCAAAGTGTGAAGTATGTGGTGAAGCTTATGGAGAAATAGATTCAGAAAATCATTCAGATTTCAAGCATGTTGATGCTAAGGCTGCTACGAAAAAGTCTGAAGGAAATGTTGAATATTGGTATTGTGATGGTTGCGGAAAGTATTACAGCGATGAAGCCGGAAAGAAAGAGATCAAAGCAGAAGCTGTAATAATACCAAAGTTAAAAGATGAACCGAAGTCTTTACAGACAGGTGATAACAGTGTACCTGTTTTGGCGGTTGTTCTTTTATTTGTCAGTGGTGGAGCTGCCATTGGAGTAATGAGCATTAAAAAAAGGAGAAAAAAGTAAAAGACCGGTTAGCTGTAGGATTATTTTACAGATAGCATAAAAACAGGGATGTAACATTGAGGGCATCATAATATTATGTAGCAAGCCAGTCCGAATGTCGGTCCTTAGCGATCCGCTGATAAGCGGGAGCTTAGTACCGTTACATGAGGATAGAGCGAAAGCGCCTTGCGAAATAATGATTATGATGCCCTCGATGTTACATCCCCGTTTTTATATAAATCCTAGATCAATGACTCGTACAGCTTGGTGATATCCTTTACGCTTGTCTCTTTTGGATTGCCCGGACGGCATGCATCGCCATATGCAGACTGAGCAAGGAAAGGAATATCCTCCGGCTTTACGATATCCTTTAAGTTGGCTGGAATTCCAACATCCTGTGATAACGTAGTTGATCGTAACCTCGGCAGCAGTTCCGGTTGTTGTAGGTACAGCGAAGATAGGTACGGATTTATTCTTGGTAGGAGCAACGCCCTTTGCTGTGTCCATGGATGATCCGCCACCGATCGCAATGATGTAATCAGCTTCAGCAGCCTTAAAAGCAGCAACACCTGACTGAACATTCTCGATGGTTGGGTTTGGTTTAATGTTGGAATAGATCTCATATGCAAGACCAGCGTTGTCCAGAACATCTGTTACTTTCTTAGTAACACCGAACTTAATGAGATCAGGATCAGAGCAGACAAATGCTTTCTTGAAGCCACGGCCGATGACCTCTGTAGCGATCTCTGTGATCGCACCTGCTCCATGATAAGATGTTTCGTTTAATACAAATCTGTTAGCCATATAAATAATATCTAAATTTACTTGCCGGCTGTATCTGCTTTTAATCCTGCGCGCCAGTTCAGATAAGAAATGCCGATGATAACGGCATACCCGATAAAGCTCAGTGCATCCGGTATCTGGCTGAAGAAGATGAAACCAAGGATTGCCGAGGTGATGATCTGCGAATAATCGAAGATCGATATTTCCTTTGCCGGAGCATGTGAATAAGCAGCCGTGATCGAGAACTGACCGACAGCAGCGGAGGCACCTGCCATTAACAGACAGAACAACTGGAAAAATGACATCGGTTTATAAAAGGCGATCACAAACGGCAGCATGACCAGAGTCGAAAATGCGGAGAAAAAGAATACGATCTGTGGATTCTTTGCACCGTGGTTGCTTAGATATCTTACTGCCGCATAAGCAGCGCCTGCACCCATACCGCCGGTAAAACCGATGAGACCCGGAGCAAAATCAGTGAAGTTCAGGGATGGTTTGATAACAAATAAAGCACCGATGAATACACCGATCAGAGCAGCATATTGTTTCAGACTTGCCTTTTCCTTTAACAGGAAGATCGAGAAGATAACAGCGGCAAACGGTGACAGCTTATTTAAGATCGAAGCATCGGCGATGTTCATGTGATCGACTGCATAGAAGTTACACATGATACCGAGTGTGCCGCAGATCGACCGCATAAACAGCATCGGAATGTGCCGTTTCTCATAATGCAGTCCGAGATCACTTCGGATCAGGACAACAAGCGCGATGAATGCTGCGACCAGATTACGGAAAAATGCTTTTTCAATCGTAGGAAGATCGCCGGATAATCGTACGAATACATTCATAAAAGAAAAACCGACACCGGACAGAATTATATAAAGAATTGCTTTTGTTTTCTCTCGCATATAAAAACACCACTTTCTGTTTGTTAGATATTTGCGGAAATAAACAGTATTTTCGCATTATGCCGGTATGTGAAGACACATTCCATAGCAATGCTCATTATAGCATGTTTTCGTATTTGTCAGCAGCCAAAGTTTTATGAAACACTTTATACTTGCTTTATAAACTATACACAATTTATTCAAAAAACTTGTCTATCATACATTCTAGAAAAAGTGTAAGGAAAAATAATTTAAATAATTGATGCAGAATAGGAGATCATACATGAGCAGGGTAATAGGAATAGATTTAGGAACGACAAATAGCTGCGTGGCCGTTCTGGAAGGAGAACAGGCGACGATCATACCGAATGCCGAAGGCAACCGTACCACACCATCGATAGTAGCCATTACGAAAAATGGCGACAGACTGGTGGGGGATGCTGCGAAGAGACAGCTTACGGTAAATGTAGACAGAACCATTGCATCGATCAAGAGAGAAATGGGAACGGCATATAGAAAAAGAATAGATGGAAAAGATTACTCACCACAGGAGATATCGGCGATCATTCTGTCAAAGTTAAGAGCAGATGCAGAAAACTATCTGAGTGAGCCGGTTCATGATGCGGTCATCACGGTTCCGGCGTATTTTGATGACAGCCAGAGACAGGCGACAAAGGATGCAGGAAAGATCGCAGGGTTAAATGTACTTCGAATCATTAACGAGCCGACATCAGCGGCACTTGCCTATGGTCTGGATAACGGACAGGCACAGAAGATTCTGGTATATGACCTTGGTGGCGGAACCTTTGATGTATCCGTGATCGAGATCGGAGATCATGTGATCGAGGTTCTGGCAACTGCAGGTGACAATCATCTTGGTGGTGATGATTTTGACGAGCGTCTGGTGCAGTATGTGATAAAGTCATTTAAGAAAGAAACAAGGATCAATCTGGAGAAAGATATAACCGCGGTACAGCGTATCCGGGAAGCATGCGAAGAGGCAAAGAAAGAATTATCCAGCACGCTGCAGACTCATATCAATCTTCCGTTTATCACGGTCGTAAAGAACGAGCCGAAGCATCTCGATATGCTCATAACCAGAGAGTTGTTCAATGAGCTGACAGATGATCTTGTAAAACGGACAGACGGTCCGGTCAATCAGGCACTTCGGGATGCAGGTATATCAGCCGGAAGTTTAGATAAGGTATTATTGGTTGGTGGGTCAACCAGAATCCCTGCCGTTATGGACGAGGTTAAGAGGATAACCGGAAAAGAGCTTTCGAAGAATCTCAACCCGGATGAGTGCGTTGCGATGGGAGCTGCGATTCAGGGAGGAAAGCTCAGTGGTGGTCTGACCGTTACAAATAAGGTAAATGATATTTTGCTGATGGATGTAACGCCATTGTCTCTGTCAATCGAGACCTTAGGTGGTATTGCAAATGTACTGATCCCAAGAAACTCACCAATTCCGACACGGGTATCTAAGATCTTTACAACGGCCGGAAATTTCCAGCGCGATGTAGAGGTAAAGGTGTATCAGGGCGAACGCAAATATACCAGAGATAATAAGCTACTTGGCAACTTCCGCCTGAGTGGGATCAAGCGAGCACTTGCAGGAGTTCCGCAGATCGAGGTTACATTTGACCTTGATGTAAATGGTATACTAAAGGTATCTGCAAAGGATCTTGGCAGAGGCGTGGAACAGCAGATCGTGATCACATCCAGCACGAATCTTTCAGAGGAAGAGATCCGTCGGGCAAGGGAAGATGCCATGCGGTACGAGAAAGAGACTCAGGGCAACAAGGAAAATATGGATATCTGGAACGAAGCTGAAGCATATGTATATAAAGTAGAAAATCAGTTAGAGGTACAAAGTCAGAATCTGGATAAGGCTCAGATCAAGAAGATTCGGAGAGATTTGGAATACTTAAAGAAACTGGTATGTCGGACGGATGCTGACCGGATCACGGATATAGAAGCGGGCAATATAAAGGATGCTTACAGACAGTTACAGGAATCTGCAATGATCCTTGGATAGGCAGAATATTACGATCGTCGGATCGGAAATATATAAATAGTATACATGATCTGAAGGTGCTGAAATGGCAGCAGATCTGCAGGGTAAAGAAAGAATGGTGCTTATATGAGAGATAAGATTTATAACTTTATGCGAACAAGATATGGGAATGATCAGTTTTCATCATTTCTGACCTGGATGGGCCTGATCCTGATCATCATAGATGTCTGGGCGAAGACAGGAGTTTTGTATTTCCTTGGACTTGCTTCTTTTATCTATGGATATGTGCGCATCTTTTCTAAGAAATACGACAAACGTGCGGCAGAAAATAAGTGGTTTCTAAGCCACACGACAGGCGTTCGAAATGTATTTAAACGGATGAAAAAAAGCAAAGAAGCCGGAAAGAATTATAAGATCTTCACCTGCCCACGTTGTGAACAGATGATCCGGATTCCACGAGGCAAGGGCAGGATCGAGATAAGATGTCCGAAATGTGGGAATACTTTTATTAAGAAAAGCTGATTGGAGACAGGCGCGTGTTTGGATATATAGTAGTAAACCAGCAGGAAATGAAATTTAAAGAATTTGACGAATACCACAGGTATTACTGCGGGTTGTGCAGGGCGTTAAAAGAAGATCAGGGCGCAAAAGGTCAGTTGTCATTAAGCTACGATATGACATTTCTGGTGCTGCTGCTTACCGGATTGTATGAGCCGTCAGAGGAGCGGGGTACAAAAAGGTGTGTGGTCCATCCGATGACAAAGCATGAATATGCCAGAAATCTGTACTCCGATTATGCAGCGGATATGAACCGTATACTTACATATTACAAATGCATGGATGACTGGACAGATGATAAGAAGCTGTTTCGTAAGCTGTATGCGGAGCTTTTAATACCGAAGAAAGAGTTGGAAAAGGAAGACAGCCGATTATATGATTACAGACAAAAGATTGATACTATTGCAGATCGGCTTGCAAAGATCAGCGAGCTTGAGAAAGAAAACAGTGAAGATCTGGATCGGTTATCAGGATATTTTGGTGAAGTGCTGGCAGAGATATTTGCCGTAAAAGCTGATGCATGGGAAGAAAATCTGAGAAAGATCGGTTATTATCTTGGAAGATTTGTATATATTCTGGACGCTTACGATGATATTGAAAAGGACCGAAAAAAACACAGCTTTAATCCATTGATACACAAGCTTACATGTAGTGAAGAAATGAAGACAGAGGACATTCCGGTGGAGGAATGGCAGAAGCTTGCAGACTGGGTAAAAGAAGTCCTGATGATGCAGGCGGCAGAATGTGCCAGAGAATTTGAGAAGCTTCCGATTATAAAAAATGTGGAAATTCTCAGGAATATCGTGTATTCTGGCATATGGAATAATTATTATAAAGCAACTGCCGAAAGATGCGGTAGCAAAGCAGATAACAGGCAGAATGGAGAATAAATGAAAGATCCTTATGAAGTACTGGGATTGCCGCATGGTGCCAGTAATGATGAAGTAAAAAGTGCATACAGACGATTGAGCAGAAAATATCATCCGGATGCGAATATCAACAATCCAAATAAAGCCGAGGCTGAGGAGAAGTTCAAAGAGATCCAGCAGGCATATAAGGCGATCATGGATGGTGATACCGGTTATGGAAATCCATACGGAGCAAGTGGATATGGCAGCCCATATGGAAATGGTTCATATGGTTCGGGCAGTTACCGAAACAGCAACAGCGGTGGAAGAACTACTTATGATGAGTCAGATCCGTTTGGCGGTTTCTATGGCGGTTTTGACCCGTTTGGCGGGTTCGGCGGATATGCCGGCGGAAGACGGGAGGACTATGATCCGAACGATCAGGATTCCAGATATTTTCAGGCGGCAAGAAATTATCTGCGGTCAGGCAGTTATGAGGAAGCAAGAACAGTATTGAACCAGATCCAGGATCATAATGCAAAATGGCATTATTATTCTGGTGTATGCAATGCCGGACTTGGTAATCAGATCCGGGCGCTTGAGATGCTTCAAAGGGCGATACAGCTAGAGCCGGATAATATGGAATACAAGCGTGCATACGAACAGATCAAGAGCGGATCGAAATGGTATATGGATCAGGGACAGGGTTATGGCATGGATATGTCAGGCCGGGATATGACAAAATGCTGTAATACTTTCTGCACTACCTTGCTTTGTCTCTCCTGTTGTGGTGGAAATATGTGCTGTTTCCCTTGTGGCGGCTATTATTCAGGCGGTTATTAGAAGGAAAACCCCTTATGAAACTGTTCAGATATTGGTATGCCCCATAGGGCAAGAGCGTATAAATAACTATAAAAACAGAAAATAATTGAAAAATCATTGTAAAATTGCAAGATTAATTAGACTTTGGTCTAAAAAATATGTATTTTTCTACAAAAAATTAAGACATGTATTGAGAAATACATGTTTTTTTGTTAAAATGATATAGGTTTCTTCCAAAATTTCTCATGGTAAAACTGGATATTATGATGAATTAGGGTGAAAGAGATATAAAGGATGCGAATAATATCGGCATCTGATTATAGAAAAATCGTCAGGGATGCATTCTGGCGTGCAATTTTCAAGGAGGATACGATAAATGAAAAAGTTGATTGATTTCGACAAAGAGGGCTTCAAAAAAGAGGTTATTACAAATGTAAAGACATTGTACAGAAGACCAATCGAAGAGGCAACTCCACAGCAGGTATTCCAGGCTGTCAGCTACGCTGTTAAGGACGACATAATAGACAGATGGATAGCAACACATAAGGAATATGAGAAGAAGAATGTTAAGACAGTTTACTATCTGTCCATGGAGTTCCTGATGGGTAGAGCCCTGGGAAACAATCTGATCAATCTGACATACTATGATGCAGTAAAAGAAGCCTTAGATGAACTTGGATTTGATTTGAATCTGATCGAGGATCAGGAGCCGGATGCAGCACTTGGTAATGGTGGTTTGGGACGTCTTGCAGCATGTTTTCTGGATTCTCTTGCTACACTTGGTTATCCGGCATACGGATGTGGTATCCGTTATCGTTATGGTATGTTCAAGCAGGCAATCAAAGATGGTTATCAGATCGAGTTGCCGGATGACTGGTTAAAGGATGGCAACCCATTTGAGATCAAGCGTCCGGAGTACGCTGTAGAAGTTAAATTTGGCGGTTATGTAAGAGTTGAGAACAGAGACGGAAGAAATTACTTTATTCAGGATGGTTATCAGACCGTTCGTGCCGTACCATATGATGTTCCGGTTGTCGGTTATGGCAACAATGTTGTAAATACACTTCGTATCTGGGATGCAGAAGCAGATCAGGAGTTCTGTCTTGATTCATTTGACAAGGGTGAATATGAAAAGGCTGTTGAGCAGCAGAACCTTGCTAAGACAATTGTTGAAGTCCTTTATCCAAATGATAATCACTATGCAGGTAAGGAATTAAGACTGAGACAGCAGTACTTCTTCATTTCAGCGTCTGTTCAGAGAGCAATCCTGAAATTCAAAGAGAAAAACAGTGATATTCATAAGCTTCCGGAAAAGATCACGTTCCAGATGAATGATACACATCCAACAGTTGCAGTAGCAGAGTTAATGAGAATCCTTATGGATGAAGAAGGTCTTGAGTGGGATGATGCATGGGATATCACAACCAGAACATGTGCATACACTAACCATACGATCATGGCTGAAGCTCTTGAGAAATGGCCGATCGAATTGTTCTCAAGATTACTTCCTCGTATCTATCAGATCGTAGAAGAGATCAACAGAAGATTTGTACTGAAGATCCAGTCTATGTATCCGGGCAACCAGGATAAGGTTAAGAACATGGCTATCCTTTATGATGGTCAGGTTAAGATGGCACATCTTGCTATCGCAGGTTCTTACTCTGTAAATGGTGTTGCAGCACTTCATACAAAGATTCTGGAAGAGAGAGAGCTGAAGGACTTCTATGAGATGAGACCTGAGCAGTTCAATAATAAGACAAATGGTATTACACAGAGACGTTTCCTTCTTCATGGTAATCCGCTTCTTGCAAGCTGGATCACAGATAAGATCGGTGATGAATGGATCGTTAAGCTTTCAAATCTGAAGAAGTTAAAAGTATATGCTACTGATGAGAAGTATCAGCAGGAATTCATGAATATCAAGTACCAGAACAAGATCCGTCTTGCAAATTATATCAAGGAGCATAATGGCGTGGATGTAGATCCTCGTTCTATCTTCGATGTACAGGTTAAGAGACTTCATGAGTACAAGAGACAGCTTCTTAATATTTTACATGTTATGTATCAGTACAACGAGTTGAAGACAAATCCATCATATGATATGTATCCAACAACATATATCTTTGGTGCAAAGGCTTCCGCCGGTTATAAGAGAGCAAAGCTTATCATCAAGCTGATCAACTCTGTTGCAGATGTTATCAACAACGATGCATCTATCAAGGGTAAGATCAAGGTTGTATTCATCGAGAACTACAGAGTATCCAATGCAGAGCTGATCTTCGCAGCAGCAGATGTCAGCGAGCAGATTTCAACAGCTTCCAGAGAAGCATCCGGTACCGGTAACATGAAATTTATGTTAAACGGTGCAGTTACACTTGGAACCATGGATGGTGCAAATGTAGAGATTGTTGAAGAAGTTGGTGAAGAAAATGCAGTTATCTTCGGTTTAAGAGCTGAAGAAGTTATGAAGTATGAGCGTGAAGGTGGATACAATCCAAAGGATATTTACAACAATGATGCAGCAGTAAGAACTGTTCTTACACAGCTTATCAATGGTATGTATTCTTCTGATGATCCGGATCGTTTCAGAGATCTGTATGATTCACTTATCAACGAAGATGTATACTTCATCCTTAAGGATTTTGCTTCTTATGTAGAAGCTCACAGAAAGATCGATACTCTTTACAGAGACGAGAAGAACTGGGCTAAGATGGTTATGTTGAATACAGCATGCTCCGGTAAGTTCTCATCAGACAGAACAATCGAAGAGTATGCAAAAGAGATCTGGAACCTCAAAAAGGTTAAAGTCACATTAGACTAATAATATATGTACGACCCGTGATCGTTATATAGTACATCCATTATTCCGCAAGGCACTTTCGTTCTATCCTCGGTGCAGCGGTACATAAGGTTGCAAAAGACGCAACCTAAGTACCGGCACTCGGATAGGCTTGCTGCATAATGATGTACATATATAATGCTCACGGGTCTGTTTATGTATACAAAAAAAGACATATATACATTTATGCCGCAGAACGCTCGCGCTCTATTTTCACGTAGCGGTACTAAGCTCCCACCATTTGGTGGGTCGCTAAGGACCGACGTGAGTAACTGAGATCTTAACGAGGCTAGCCGAGTTTAGTTCGAAGTTATACAGAGTGAACAGGTCTGATGCATAAAGTATATAGGGGTCTTGTTCTATAAGTGATATTTTTATGACCGGCGGTAAGTATATAATACACATATTATTTCGCAAGACGCTTTCGCTCTAATCCTCGTGCAGCGGTACATAATAGTGTATCTATATACTTACCGCCGGTTTGTTTTATTGTTACTTTAGACAAGAAATGTCTTATTTCTTATAGAGCAGACTTAATGTACAAAATGAGGAAGGTTATACTATTATGAAGCAAGCCTTTTCTCGCGTCAGTCCTTAATGATCCGCCGTGAGGCGGGAACTTAGTACTGTTACGCGAGAATAGAGTGCAAACGACTTGCGTAATAATAGTATAACCTTCCTCATTAGTATAGAAGAGGTTTATTTCTTAAGCTTCACTTTTTTTGTGTCGGTGTAGACCTTTTTTTTGGTGATCTTGGAGATTTTATTTGCATAGACATTGCCTTTGCATTTTTTATCTGCATATACGCCAAATGTAACTTTGGAAATCTTATTTTTGTTGATAAGGATCTTGGCTTTTCTTATGGTGAAGCCGGATCCTTTTTTATTTCCGGTAATTGTGTTGTTTGTAGCGGTAATTTTGTATTTTGTTGTTGCAGGCTGGATATAGATTCCTGCATTTGAACAGCCTGATATTTTATTTTTTTCGATCTTCAAAGTATTTGAGATACTTCCGATCAAGATACCGCTTGTTTTGGCATTTTTGATCGTGTTGGATGCTATTGCCTTGCCAATAGATGACTTATTCAGGGTCTGAATTCCGTATTTGGCAGCAGATGATATCTTATTGCCATTAACACTTCCGGTAACCTGAGATTTCAGAGATACCACGATAGCTGAGTCACTACATTTTTCGATCGTGTTTTTATTGATCGATCCTTTTACCTTGGAAGAATTGTAAAGGACAATTCCACGGTTGGATGAGTATTTTGCGGCACCGGCCAGAATCTTATTTCCCGTCATGGAGCCGGTGGTTGATTTTAAATTGATCTTTATACCGGCCAGATTTGTATGTTTACCGTTTTTTCTGGTATCAGTGATCGTGTTATTTGCGATTTTGCCTGTTGTACAGTTATTATAAACAGAGATACCGCCTTCTTCGTTATAAGATGAAATTTTATTTCCGGTGATATTTCCCGAGGTGCAGTTATTGCTGATAAAGATGCCACCCCGTTTGCAGCTTTTGATCTGATTATCCGATATGCCTTCTGTGCATTGGCTTTTATCATATATCTGGATTCCGCGTCCGCCGCATTTGGAAAAAATATTTTTGGAGATCCTCTTTACGGAAGATGACTTCTGCACGAGAATACCGTTTCTGGTCATTCCGGATATATGGTTATTGTTTATGATAATATTTTTGGAATCCATTTCTACCAGAATGCCATCATGATCGTTTTTGGACGGATCTTTGGAAGAAAAATTCTGCCCAATGATTGTATTATCATATGCACTACATCCGTGAGCATCAAGGAAATGAATGCCATGACCGGAGGTGTGGATTGTGTTGTCGGAAACAGTTACACCACTGATATAGTAGTTTCCGGCAGGAAGAATGAATCCGTCACCGCCCTTTTTTCCACTTTCCTGTTTGTATCCGGAGACTTTGATTCCTTCCGGTGTAATACAGCTAGGAGAATAACGGAGGGAGATATTATTGCCGCTGATAACTGTATTGAGTTTATAGCGGAAGGATGCTTTATATTTATTCTTGCCATCCAGAATTGAGGTGTTGATCGTATTAGCGGCAGCTTTATAGTTTTGAACAAGGATACCGCCACCGCAGTTCTTGATCGTGTTATTTTTAATTTCACAGTTATAATAGTTCAGACCGATAATGCATTCTTCCAGTACGTTATCAAAGGTATTGTTGTTTATCTTAATATTCTCATGGTAAGCGCCGATCAGCATCGTATGGCTTCCGAGACCTCTTGCAACATTTTTAAATGTGCAACCGGTAATCTCGACATTTTTCATCGGAGTGCCGTCTTCGTATATATTCGGGAATACAAACTCACGGCATGGCATATCGAGCTGAAGTGCTTCCTGATTTTCGTGGTTATTGATATCGGTTGCTTTTCCATTGTCCCGGAATGTACAGCCCGTTACATAGAAGCCGTTGATTGCAGCTACTTCCATCTGGTGAAGACAGCCGCCTCCTTTTAAGGTGATTCCGTTTAAATGGACATTGGTTGCATGGGAAAGACGCACGATTGTTGAGTCGTTTGATGGAATGCTGATGAATGTTCCGCCGTTTATGGTTATGTTTTTGAATCCGTTATAGCCGCTACATAATGAACTTGTATTATAGTTGTTCTGTCCTTTGTATGCGCCGTTTGTTCCGGTGGTGATCATGTTGATCGGTGTATCCGCTGTGCATTTGATACTTACACCTGTCAGGTTCAGTGTTGTATTGCTGTAGATATGTAAAGCAATGTCCTGAGTATAACTTCCTGCCGGAACATTGACGGTGATTATGTGTCCGTTGGAATCCGCAAGATCGCGTGCAGCTTTTAATGCGTCATTTAATACTGTTCCAATTTCACTTCCGTTTTTAGCGGAGACCGTAATCGTGTCGCCGGAAACAGAGTATGAATTTGCAAATAGTTCCGGTGAGGTGTCATTTGATGCTGTGCTTTCAGTAGCTGTTAAGTTGGCTGCAAATGTCTGTGTATCTGCTGTATAAGCAACACCGGAAACAAGCAGCAGTCCTGAAGCAAGCAGGATAAGATGTTTTTTCATATATATGTCCCCTTTCAGTTATAAATATGATCCCATTTATCTGAGAATAAAATAGTTCGTCTGGAAATTTCCGAAAATACAGATGTTTTCCACTGTTTTATATGCCCTGATCCGGTAATAAACCGGTTTGTTATTTGGCAGATCGTGTAGGGTATAAGATGTCTGTTTTGCATTCAGGTGGATAACCTGTTTGCTGGAAAAATCTGCATATGTGCTGTATTGTAATTCGTATCCGTCCATTCCCTTTACAGCATCCCATGTGATCGTTGCTTTATTTTTTCCATTATCTGTCGTAGTTTCGACTGTTGATGAAATGACTGTATTCATTTTCTGGGCTTTTTTATCAATGTAGATTTCTTTTTTTGCTATATCACTATATATATTATCATAGATTGACCCTGAAACGGAAGCTGCAGCATGGATTCCGTATTTGAATTTTTCAAATTCATTGGATGCAATCGATACTTTGCATTTGGATAGCCGGATACCACTGATTGAAGCTGAGCCGGATAATATATTTCCTGATATAGTGGTCAGATTCTTTTTTCCTGCGGCAATATTAATAGCAGCGTTCTTATTTTCATTCAGTTCATTGTGGGCAACGGTCAGGTCGTTTTCTATACTCTGGATATTGATGCCATAGTTATTACATTCTGTAATAACATTACCGGCGATGCTGTTCCGGACGGTTGCTTTTTTATCAAGTAAGATACCGTTTGTACCGCTGCCTGAGATATGATTGCTTTCGATATTATCACAGATTATGGAGGAATCGGTAACAGCAATAGCACTTTTTCTGGCAGAGGTGATATCATTACGATTAATCTGACCTGCTATCTTGGAATAGCTTTTAACGGCAATAGAGTATTCGTTTGTATTTGAAATTGTGTTGTTGCTGACTGATTCAGATAATCTGGAATCTGAATCAATCAGAATGCCGTAACCGGAGGAGTATTTAGACTTGGATGCATAGATCCGGTTGCTTTCTATTCCTTTTGAAGTTGATCTGCCGCTTACTACGATGCCCGAGGCAACCTCTTTTTTTCTGTACTCCCCCAGGTCATAAATCTGGTTGGAGTTGATATAACGGACAGTACTCATGTTGCTGATTTTGATGGCGGGATTACCGCTTACCGCTGAGAGTGTATTCCCGATGATATCGGAAGTCGTGCTGTTGTTTTCAACTATCAGACCACCGAAAGAACATTTTTTTATTATATTATTTGTTATATCATTTGCACAGATACTGTGTTCTGTTAATTTGATTCCGGACTTGGAACAGCTTTTAATATTGTTGTTTACTATGCCGGACAGAGAGGAACGATCATATATTACAATACCGTTTCTGGACATATTCTTAATAGAATTTCCTGTTATAGAGATATCGGAGCTTTGTTTATCAACTCGAATTCCGTCTCTGTATCTGGCATATGGATCTTTCTTTGAAAATTTTGCGCCTTTGATGGAATTCCCTGCTATCTCACAATTTCTGGCATCGGATATGGTTATGCCATCACCTGCGGTTATGATCGTATTATCCCGGATAGATATAGAGCTGATATAATGATTTTCTTTAGGCAGAGGATAGCCGTCTCCACCAAGTGCATCATCGGATATATTTTTCCCATATACATAGATTCCGGCTACGATCAGCGTGGTTGGATGGTAGACGATCTGTATGGTATTTCCACTGATCTCGGTATTCAGGTCGTGGATGGTTGCGCCGGCATACACTTTACTTCCGTCCAGTATCGAAGTATTCATGGAACGATCGTAATCTCTTGCATTTTCAACAAGGATACCACCACCGCAGTTTGTGATCGTATTATCCTTGATCTGACAGTTTACATAGTTCAGACAAATGATACATTCCTCCAATACATTTTCAAATGTATTATTACTGATATTAATATTTTCATGATAAGATCCACAAAGCATCGTGTGTGTTCCGACACCGCGGGCAATATTTCGAAAAGTATTATGTGTGATCTCGACATTCTTCATAGGCGTACCATCCTGATAGACACCGGGATATACCAGATTACTGTATGGCATATCAAGCTGGATGGATTCCTGTTTTTGAAAATTAGTTGTGGAGTCTGCGCTCTTGCCATGATCCAGAAAAGTACAGTTGCGGACATAGAAACCATCGATGGCAGCGACCTCCATCTGATGTACACAGCCTCCGCCAATCAGTGTCAAGCCATCCAAAGTGACATTCCTGGCATGAAAGAGCCGGATCATACTGCCGGCATTTTCGGGTGTGCTTTCCCATATTCCACCAAGTACCGTGATATTTTCAAAGGCATCATAGCCGGAACAGCCTTCACTGGAATTGAAATGTTCATAGCCGCGGTATGGGGCATTTGTTCCGCTGATGACCATGTTGATCTTTTTAGTACCCTGATAAGTAAAATGTACATCTGTTACATCAAGGGTTGTGTTGCTATATATGTGCAGGGACTTTGAGAGATAGTAATCTCCCTTTTTTACCTTGACGGTTATGATCTGGCCGGAGCTTTCTGCGAGGTCTCTTGCATTGATCAGAGCTTCACGCAGTTTGTCCGAGATATCACTGCCATTTTTGGCGGATACTTTGATCGTTGTTTCATCAGAGGAACTGTTTTCTGCGGCTGATACGGTTATTCTGGTCTGTGCGGAAAACAGAAGAAAGAACAGAGTCAGGGTAAGTAAAGTAAGTAATATTTTTTTCAATGAATGCGCCTTCTATACAAATTAATTTATTCGATCTATGTGTTCTTTATTTGTTTCGGAAATAATATAATGTGGACGATTTTTTACTTCCAGATAGGTCTTTGCCATATATTTTCCCATAATTCCCATGCAGAGGAATTGCAAACCTGCAATGAATATAATGATACAGGCGAGAGATGGCCAGCCGGCAACCGGATCACCGAATATTGCTTTTCGGATAATGATAAATATGACCATGATAAATGACAAAATGGTCAGAAAAATACCGAGACCGGAGGCAAAGGACATAGGAGTTTCCGAGAAGTTGATAATACCGTCGATCGCATATTTAACGAGTCCCCAGAAGTTCCATTTGGTTTCTCCCGCGATTCTGTTGACGTTTTCATATTGGATCCATTTGGTCTTAAAGCCGATCCACCCGAAAATACCTTTTGAGAAACGGTTGTATTCACACATAGAAACAATGCTGTCAACCATTTCTTTTCGCATCAAACGGAAATCCCTTGCACCATCTACAATATCGGCATCAGAAATTTTGTTGATAAGCTTGTAGAATTTTCTGGCAAAGAAAGAACGGATCGGTGGTTCACCTATACGAGAGACACGTCTGGTCGCAACACTGTCATAATCTTCGGTTTCCAGACAGTTTAACATTTCGGGAAGCAGAGATGGTGGATCCTGCATATCGGCATCCATAACAGCGGCATAGTCACCGTCGGAATTACAGAAACCGGCATACATGGCTGCCTCTTTTCCGAAATTTCTGGAAAATGAGATATATTTATAGTGTGAGTCGGATGCACAGATTTCTTTCATGACAGTCAATGTCTGATCGGATGAACCATCATTGACCAGAAGAACTTCTGTATTATAGTTTGTCAGTTGAACTATGACTTTATTTAGCTCTGCCGCAAACAGAGGAAGGGCATCTGCCTCGTTGTAGCAGGGAATGATCAGTGTTAACTTTTTCATGAAATTTCCCCCAAATAACTATTGATATATGATTAATTTTAAGTTACCGGAATGTAGGTGTCAAGCATTCCGGAGATAATACTGACAGAATTAATATTTGAAAACGGAACGATATTAAAGATATATTTTTTGAATACATGATCCTTCTCTCATTCTTTTGGCAGTGGGCTTTTGAAGGTGGCTTTTGAAAGTGACAGGATGAGTTTGCATAGCAAAGACAGGGTATGCTATAATTAACAATTAAGGAAAAAGATATATAGCAACATAAAATCATAAAATCAGGAGAAAAGATAACTTTGAAAGGAATAAAGAATTTTATCGCAAAACTACCCGGTATCCGGGGATTTCTTCACAAATGGAGAAATGCGCTTGCTGAAATAAAAGCACTTAAGAAAGAAGCTTCAAGTCTGAAAAAACAAATAACTGAACTCAAGAAAAAAAATACTGATCTTTCAGATAAGATCAAACAGCTAAATGCAGAAAAGAAAACAGTGAATGCGGAGCTTGCCAAGGTTAACAGACAGATGAAGAAACTGCGTGAGGATGCAGCCGGAGGATGTCTTATGGCAGATCTTGCAAGATTACAGGAACGGCAGTTTGAACGAAAAACCGAGTGGATGTTTTGGAAGGCAGATCCGTCGCCGGAACAGAACGATGAATTAAAGTATATTCAGGAGATTCGTTTTCTGGAAGAAAAACGACCGCTTGTGTCGATCATAGTATTGAATCAAAATGGGAAAAAGAATTTGGAACGATTGATGAAGTCGTTCGTTAACTGTCATTTTTATAAAAATATAGAAATTATTTTTGTGGATCACGCATCAACAGACGGGTCTGTGGATTATTTGGAGACCTATAGGTCGGTATATGATATGACAATAATTAAGCAAAATGAAAATCTGTCATTTTCCGTTTCAAATAATTATGCAGCAAAACAGGCAAAGGGCGAGTATCTTTTATTTATGAATAATGATACTCAGGTAACGGATGGATGGCTGGATGAATTATTAATTGCCATACAGAAAGCAGATCAGCCCGGTGCAATTGGAGCAAAATTGGTTTATCCGGAGATCCCTGTCGGATCGGCAAATGAGGAAAAATCATACATGCTTCAGCATGCCGGAATTGGGTTTAAGGATGTTATACGGGAAAAGGCACATTTTATTCAACCATATAATCTGAAAAACGGGGAGCCGGATTCGGATATAAGTCTGGAACTTCAGGAACGCGCAGCAGTAACGGCGGCGGTTATGCTGGTTAAAAAAGATGCATTTGATGAAGTCGGAGGATTTGATATAAAATATATATACGGATATGAGGATGTCGATTTATGTTTAAAATTGCATTTAGCCGGATATAAAAATTATTACTGCCCCGGTTCTGTAGTATATCATTATGAATTCGGAACGCAGGAGAAAGATGATGCAAAAGAAAAGAAGCAAAGACGTATTCATAACATGATGGTATTTAAGGGTAAATGGCAGAGATACCTTGCAAAGCAGTTATTCAATGATAAGATCAGTCAGTCACATATGTTCACAGAACAGAAATTGACAATTGCATTTGCCGTGTCGGATGCGAAGACCGGTACAGATGCAGAGGAATATTATCATGCATTATTCTTTGGGGCAGCACTTGAAGCACTTGGCTGTAAAGTGAAGATACTCAGCCGGACTGCGAAGAAGGATTGGTATAACGTAGGGGTTGATACAGATATATTGGTTCCTGTTTGTCCGGATTATGATATCGAAGCAGTGTATAACTGCAAGAATGATCTGATCAGGATATTATGGCAGCAGAAAGATAATACAGTTTGTCTGAAGTTGGAGATGGAAGCCGGACAGGATAAGGCGGCTGATATGGATTGTAGGTTTGATCTGGATTACGATTTGTATGATCTTAGCTGTATGAATGAAAAGACGCCGGCAGAGAAGAAAGAATATCTTGCGGAACAGAAAGCATATGTCATAAAGAATCATATATATGAGGATACTGCGCATGGATTTGTTCAGATGATCAGTGGGTGTTTTGATGTACCTGTCTGTTCGGATGAGATCGATATATGTGGGGCGATGCCGGATGATGAATCAAAAAAATACTGGGGAGACCAGCATTTTGCTGTTGGAATGAAAAAGGAATTTGAAAAGCTTGGGTATAAGGCAAATGTTCTTCCGAGAGACCGTTGGTATGATCAGAGCCGGGCGGGTTATGTGATCGTGCTGAGAGGGAAAAATCCTTATTACAGACCGATGGGAGATAACAGGAAATATATCATGTGGAATATTTCACATCCGGATGATGTGACGATAGACGAATATAATTCCTATGACTATGTATTCTTCGCTTCTCAGAAAATGCATGATGAGCTTGCCTCGAAGCTTCATGTGCCATCGGGAGTTGCACAGCAGTGTGTAGATGACAGTGCGATGGTATATGAAGAAGGACATGATAAGCAATATGAATTGTTGTTTGTAGGAAACTCCCGGCATGTATTCCGGCCGATCTTAAAGGATCTTATTCCAACAGAACATAAGCTGACAGTATATGGAAGACATTGGGAAAAATTTCCGGTTCAGGATTATGTTGTCAGTGATTATATGGATAACAGTAAGGTTGGACAGGCATATCATGATGCAAAGATTCTTCTAAATGATCATTGGGATGATATGAGAGAAAATGGAATTATCTCAAATCGTATCTTTGACGCATTGGCCGTTGGCGCATTCATAATCAGCGACGATATTCCAGAAATACATGAGTTGTTTGGGGATAATGTTGTGACATATCATGGACGAGAGGATCTGAAAGAAAAGATCGATTATTATCTGAAACACGAAGAAGAACGCGATGCAAAGGCGAAAGCCGGACAGAAGATTGCATTGAATGGACATACATTCCGTGATCGTGTTGCGGTTATGGTAAAGGTTATAAGAGAGATGCCGTTATAGACGGAGCACATTTTTACAGAAGAAATAATAAGACCCATATAGTTTATAGCAGAATTGAAATCTGTGTAATAAATCTATATGGGTCTTTATTATATGGTTATATGAAATTTGTTATATGGATTAGCCCATTACTACTTCTACAGCATGAGTCTTGCCATCACCGAATACAGGGAGAACATTGCCTTCAATAGCATTGCCATCTACAGTAACACTCTTGATACCCTTATTTACATGATCCGGATTTGTAACCTTGATATCATATGTAGCACCACGGAACTGACGTGTAGCATTCAGACCATCCCAAGCAGCAGGAATAGATGGATCGATCTTAAGACCATCGAAGTCTGCTGAGATACCTAAGATGTACTGTGAAATAGCTACCATGTTCCAAGCAGCTGTACCTGTAAGCCATGAGTTCTTACCCTGACCAAAGTGGTTGCCCGGCTTTCCGATATCGGAACCGGCATCCTTGCCACCGATCATCTGACCATATACATATGGTTCAGTCTTGTGGATATCAGATGTCTCCTCGGTGAAAGCAGGAGCAATCTCTGAGTAATATTTGAATGCCTGATCGCCGGCGCCTGCGTAAGCAGCAGCACAGATGATCCATGCATTGTTATGTGTGAAGATACCGGCATTCTCTTTGTATCCGCCCGGATATGTTGAGATCTCACCATACTGGATGTAATACTTTGTGAATGCAGGATTGTTAAGTACAAGTCCGTACTGTGTATTCAGACGCTCATCAATAGCAGCAAGTGTCTTCTTGTCGCAGCCCTGATCTTTACCGATGTCTGACATAATAGCGAAGCCCTGTGGCTCGATGAAGATCTGTCCTTCTTTACATTCCTTAGATCCCATCTTCTCACCGTTTGCATCGTATGCTCTTAAGAACCAGTCGCCATCCCAAGCAGATTCCATGATGTTAGCTTTCATCTTATCGATCTCAGCTTGAGCAGCTTCAGCTTCAGCGTCCATTCCGAGGTGCTTAAGAATAGCAACATAGTTAGGACCTGCATATGTAAAGAGTGTAGCAACCATAACTGACTCAGCAACCTTTGAGTATCCGCCTTCAGCAGCGAACTTAGGGTTGGTGTATGTCTGGAAACTTTCACCCGGTGTATCGGAGAAGCATGAAAGGTTGATACAGTCGTTCCAGTCAGCTCTCATTGCAAGTGGAAGTCCGTGTGGTCCAAGGTTGTTTACGATCTTGTAGAAAGAAACCTTTAAGTGGTCAAGCATCGGTTTAGCGATGGACATATCGTTGTCATATGGAACCATCTCATCAAGAATACCCCAGTCGCCTGTCTCCTTGATGTATGCAGATACAGAAAGGATCAGCCATAATGGATCGTCTGAGAAGTCACCACCGATATCTGCATTACCCTTCTTTGTAAGTGGCTGATACTGATGATAGCATCCGCCATCCGGGAACTGTGTAGAAGCGATATCAATAATTCTCTCTCTTGCACGATCAGGGATCTGATGAACAAATCCAAGTATATCCTGGTTGGAATCACGGAATCCCATACCACGGCCGATACCGGACTCGAAGTATGAAGCTGAACGTGAAAGGTTGAATGTAACCATACACTGATACTGATTCCAGATATTAACCATACGATTAACCTTATCATCAGGAGTATTAACATTTAAGATGCTTAAGAGGTTGTTCCAGTGCTCTTTGAGTTCTGCAAGACCTGCTGCAACCTTCTCAGGAGTGTTGTATTTCTCCATCATCTCAAGAGCCTTAACCTTGTTGATTGTCTTGCCATCAGCTTCGAACTTCTGGTCAACAGGCATCTCAACATATCCAAGAATAAATACAAGAGTCTTTGTCTCGCCTGGAGCAAGAGTGATCTTCTTGTAGTGTGAAGCGATTGGTGACCATCCATCTGCGAATGAATCATTTGCTTTGCCGGCTTCAACAGCCTGTGGGTTGTGGAAACCATTGTAAAGTCCGATGAATGAATCTCTGTCTGTATCGTAACCGTCAATCTCGTCATTTACGGTATAGAATGCGAAATGATCACGTCTGTCTCTGTACTCTGTCTTGTGGTAGATTGTAGAACCAACAACCTCTACACGACCTGTACTGAAGTTTCTCTGGAAGTTTGTGCAGTCATCCTGTGCATCCCAGAGACACCACTCTTCAAATGAGAAGAATGAGAAAGTCTTCTCTTCTGAGCTTTCATTTGTAAGAACAACCTGCTGAACTTCTCCGGCATAATTCTGAGGTACGAAGAAAGTAACCTCTGCCTTTAAGTTGTTCTTCTTACCGGTGATCACTGTGTAACCCATACCATGACGGCATTCATATTCGTCAAGCTCTGTCTTAACCGGTGACCAGCCCGGATTCCAGATTGTACCATTCTCGTTAATATAGAAATAACGACCACCCATATCGATAGGTACATTGTTATAACGGTATCTTGTAATTCTACGAAGACGAGCATCTTTGTAGAAGCTGTAACCTCCCGCTGTATTTGAAATCAGTGAGAAGAAATCCTGTGTTCCAAGGTAGTTGATCCAAGGATAAGGAGTTCTAGGAGATGTGATGACATACTCCTTGTTGGCATCATCAAAATAACCAAACTTCATGTAATATATACCTTCCTTTCATGTGTATTAAGATAAGTAGTGTCTGCCGTTATCAGGCAGTATCCGCTGCTTCATGATCTCTCCCTTACAAAGGACATAGCACGCCCTTTATAAAAACAGTCATATGGACATATTATATAATAAAATAGTATATTTGACAACAAAACCCAGGATAAAAGTGGAAAAATAATCATTGTAAAAAGAATCATCATCTGATACACTCAAAATGTGAACAGACATAAAAAGTTCACAAATACTATTTATTATTTTTTACTTTTAGGAGGAGAGATTATGAATTGTCCAAATTGCGGAGCAGAGACAAATGAATCTGTTTGTCCTGTTTGTGGGGCAGCAGTAGGTACAAGTGGTGGTTTTAAACTTGCGGGGAATGACCAGCCACAGCAGCCGGAGGGTGTTACATATGATGCACAGCCACAGCAGGGAATGGGGATGGATCCACAGTATGGTGGACCACAGTATCAGGGAGATCCTATGCAGAACGGTTATGCGGGAAATGCATATGGCACAGATTATCAGCAGCCAACCAAAAAGAAGAAATCCGGCGTAGGAGCAGTTATTGGAATCATTATTGCACTTGTGGTAATTGCAGCGGCAGTAATATTCTTATTTTCCGGTTCAATCGGTGGAGCAAAGAAGAGTAAAAAGCTGGTTGATGATTTCATGACCGGAATCGAAGAAGCAGATACAGCAAAGATTGTATCGCTTGTTGACAAAGAATGCGTTGCGGATAATGATGTAGCAACATTATCCAGCAGCTTCGAGCTTCTGACCTCTATGGGGGTTGAGTATTCTATTGATTACAAGATCACATCAACAGAGAAGGCAAACAGAGCAACTATCAAGAATATGTGCGAAGGTCTGTATGGTGATACATCTGTAGCAAGCAAAGTAAGATGTGCTTATATCTGTGATGTTGATTATACCATGACAATAAACTACCTTGGAGAGACAGAGACAGAGGATGACAAGATGTCACTGATCTGTTACAAGAAGGGCGGAAAATGGTATATCGGCGGAACGGTAGAGAACGAATAAGACCGAGCCTTATATGAAAACATGGCATATGCTATTCCTTACACAGAATACATATGCCGTGTTTTTTAGCTAAGGCCCTGTTTGCATGACGGTCTGACAATAAAAAGAGACATATATCATTCCTTTCGCAGAACACTTTCGTTCTATTTTCACGTAACGGTTCTAAATTCACCGCTTTTGCGGTTCATTAAGTACCGACGTGAAAAGAGGTCTGCTACAGGAATATGTATGTCTTTTTTTACTGTCAAACCTGTGTATGATGATAGATATAAAGTTAATGCTTTATTATAAACTATTTTCTACCGGACAAAGATTCGCTCGGTTACGGTTTTGGATTCGCCAGGAGCCAGTTCGGTGTAGCCGGTTACGGCAGGGTCGCCGGAGAGATTCGGAGCATCAATGTTCCAGCTCATAGGTTCCGGACAGAAGAATTCTTTCATGCCGTGATCATTCCACATGATCCAGTATTTCATAATATCACATACTTCGTAGCAGACACGGACACCTGTAACTTTATCTGTAACGATGACGCCATAGAATGGTTTGCCGTCTAATTCATTCATCTCCGCGGTATAGAGGTCGTTGTCGATATCCTGAAGAACAGGAACCATGTCACCCTCTTTGTACATCATATCATATCTGGTAAGCGGCAGTGTTTTCTCGGTCGGGATGCAGGTGTCGCTGAGTTCCCATTTGTCACCGATTGGAACTTGTAAACGAACATTTGCGCCGCTTCCGCCATTTGTAAATGGTGCTTTGAATGCAATGTGGTTACATACACCATAAGGCATCTGCACCTTGGAAAGGTTGGTCAGTGTAAAGGAATAATCCAGTCCGTCTGATGTCAGTGTAAAGACAAATTCAGCCTTGAAGCTGACAGGGAAAGTCTCGAAAAATTCATCATTTTCATCATATACATAAGATGTCTTTGCAACAGCACTTTCACCTTCTACATACATGTCATCAATTGTATGGCAGCGTTTGTGAAGAAAACCGTGAAGATGGTTTCCGAGTGGATCGTTACAAGGAAAATGATACATGGCATCTGAGGTTTTCAGATTTCCATGAGATAATCTGTTTGGAAGATATAAGGTAGGCATGCCATATACTTCGGCAGCAGCTTTTAATTCTGCCGGAGAAAGTGACAGATCATTTCTTAAAATATCAATATCAAGAGCTGTGTTTTCCAGCTTCATTACATTACTTCCGTTAAAAGGTGCGATCAACGCACGAAAATCTCCTGCGATAAGCTCAATACAGGTTTCGCCTTTAAAATCATAGTTTTTTGCGCTAAAGCTCATAGTTGCCTCCCATATAAAGTGATAAATATTTGAATATAAGATACATAAAATGGAAAAAGTCTGCAAGATAATAATATGTATGTGTGAGTGTGAAAACAGACTCATCTCAAAAATCTAATAGAATAGTAACACTTAAGTTAAAAAGTGTCCATAAAAATGAAACAAGATTTGTTAATTTCAACAATGGGAAAAGTCGAAAAACGACTAAAACTGCGAATTATGTAGAAATTTCAAAATCTGTACACTTATGTAAAGTGGTATGTTATAATGTGAACACTGATTAAATCGGGGTAATAACCCTTTCCTTTTATTAGAATGTAAGATCAAAAGAGGAAGCACAGATAATGGACAATGATAAACGATATAACGCAAAGCAGCATAACGCACAGGTCGACAGATGTAAAATTATTGCGATCGCGGTAATTTTTCTGGCGAGCTCCATTGCGATATTTGCTACAAAATATAGACAGGAAATTATAGATTTCGGCAGGGATGTGAATACGGAAAATGTTGCAACAAAGTCCGATGCAGATCGAACGGAGGAGAAACCGACAACAGAGGATACGGAAGAAGCTACAACAGGAGTAACGACGGAGGCGCCGACAACAGAAGAACCGACAACGGAAACAGTAACGACCGGTGAGGAAGCATCTACTTCGGAAGCAGAAGGCGGAGCAACTTTAAAATATATAAATGATAAAGATCCGGATCTCTCATCAAAGGGAGATGACTGGTATGATAAAAAGCTTTTCAAACCGGCAAATGCGACGGATGATGCTTATTTTGATACAGCAGTTATCATTGGAGATTCCAGGACAGAAGGCTTGAGTTTATATACGGGGATGAGTAATCTGGATGCATTCTGTTCGAAGGGCCTGAATATCGAAAAAGTTATGACGGATTCGATCGTTTCGACAGATAAGGGAATGATAACGACATTAGAAGCTTTAAAGCTTAAGCAGTATGATAATATCTATATATCCTTCGGACTTAATGAGTTGGGATGGGTTTATGATGATATTTTTATTGAGGACTATAAGACATTTATTGATTCAGTCAGAGAGATCCAACCGGATGCAACGATTTATGTAGAAAATATCCTTCCGGTTTCAAAGAAGCTATCGGATGAGGATGAGATCTATAATAATAAAAATGTCAAGAAATTTAATAAGCTGTTAAAGAGAATGTGTAAGGACTATGGAGATATCATATATCTGGATGTAGCAAGCAGTGTTACGGTAGACGGTGTTCTTCCGGCAGATGCAAGTACGGATGGGAGACATTGTAATCAGGAATATTGTAAGAAATGGCTGGAATACATCAGACAGAATGTATATGTAAGACAGTAGATCCGGAATGGATGATATTGTGATATAGAAAAAACAGAAGAACAGACAAGGAGTGTTATTGAGTAGATGAAGAATAAGATTTTAAAGATGTGTGCAATCCTTGGTATTGCAGGTATGCTTGCAGGATGTGGCACAACGGTAGGTGGAAACGGTGATTCGAAGGAAGCGCTGAATATAAACGTGACAGATATGGCAAATGAATTAAAGAACGGATTGACGTTTGAAGATTCTTTGTCCGAGTTAGATACAAATGTGGCGCTTACTTATTATGGGATTGATGCGGATAAGGTAAAGAACAGTGTAGTTGTTGTATCAACAGGTGCAACTGCAGAGGAGATTGCAGTATTTGAAGCAGCAGATCAGAGCTCTGCGGATGCCGTAAAGTCAGCATGCGAAGACAGAAAGGCAAAGCAGACAACATCCTATGCAGACTATAAGCCGTCAGAGACGAGTCGTCTGGATAAAGCGATTATCAAGGAAGATGGCAATTATGTTGTTTACTGTGTTACAGATGATACGGATAAGGCAAATGAGATCATCGACAAATATTTCAAATAATTATAAAAAGAAGCAGTTGGAGGCTGGTATGTACCGAAGGATTCGGATATATTAGATTTCAACTGCTTCTTTTTTAATATAAATACCCGGATGTGAAGATTGTCGGTTATTGTGATTGAGAATTTGAAATAGCATTAAAAATCTCTATATAGTCCCGGAAATGTTGTTTCTTTTCCTCGTCATCAGATGTCATGATCTCCACTACGGTGTGTGGGATATAAGATGGTATATCGTCAGTTTTCTGCACACCGCGGATCAAGTAATCCAGATCGATATTAAAGATATCACAGAGATCGATCATTTTCTCTAATGAGAGACTGGATTTGCCTCGTTCGATTGCGCTACAGTGCTTTACAGAAATATCAAGCATTTCAGCGAGCTGGTATTGAGTTAGATTATTTGCGTGTCGTATCTGCACAATACGTTGTCCGATTTTGGCATATAAATTTTCCATAAAACTACCTCCACTATACATTATATTTAGAATAAAAAATCAAATAAACAACCTGTAAGGTGTATTGGCACATAACCTGAGAGGTGCATAAAATGCGTATATACACGAATAAACAAAACTGCAAAGGTGTTGACGCGTTTTTTAGGGCTGGTGTATAATTCCTTTGCTTTTATAAGGGAAAATACAAGTGAGACGGACAGGAGAAGACAGATATGGCAACAGAGATAAAACCACCGATAAAATATGATATGGAATGGACTGTATATGGAAAACGAGCCGATTTTTTCGGAATCGGGGAACGTTTTCATATCGATCCGGTAACAGTCAGGGTGATCCGAAACCGGGATGTGATAACGGATGAGGATATCGATACCTATCTGAATGGAAGTCTTGATCGCCTGCATGATCCCGGGTTGATGAAAAATATGGAAAAGGGTTGTAACCTTATGCTTGAGGAGATTCGGAACAAAAAAAGGATACGGATCATTTCTGATTATGATGTGGATGGTGTGAGTTCAAATTATATCTTATATAAAGGCTTGCAGCGTGTGTGGGAGCATGAAAATGGTATATCCGCAGGAGATAAGATAGATTATGATATCCCACACCGGATCTACGATGGATATGGAATCAATATCCGTATGGTAGATGCGGCGGCAGCCGATCAGATTAGTACGATCATTACCTGTGACAATGGGATTGCGGCATTTGATGCGGTGAGAAAAGCGAAAGAATATGGTATGCGGGTGATCGTTACGGATCATCATGATATTCCATATGATACAGATGAAAAGAATATCCGGATCTATAAAGTACCGGAAGCGGATGCGGTGATCGATCACAAGCAGCCGGGGTGTGAATATCCGTGCAAGGAGTTGTGCGGCGCTGGGGTGGCATATAAATTTATCCAGCTTCTGTACCGGATGTGCGGGATACCGGAGACGGAATGTGAGGCATTTATTGAGATACTTGGAATTGCAACTGTCTGTGATGTTATGAATCTGGTAGATGAGAACCGCATCATTGTCAGAGAAGCGCTGCGCCGGTTGTCCGATAGCAGCAATTATGGTTTAAAGGCATTGATCACAAACAGTGGCAGAGATGGAAAGAAGCTGTCAGCATTTGATCTGGGATTTATCATTGGACCGTGTATCAATGCGGCGGGCAGACTCGGGGATGCAAAAACCAGTTTGGAGTTCCTGCTCGAAACCGACAGCTATAAGGCAAATGAACGGGCGATTGAGTTATTGAATATCAATAATGCCAGAAAAGATATGACAGAGCAGGGAACGAAGACCGCGATCGAGCTGCTTGAGAAATCGGATCGCCTTCTGATGGGCGCAGTCCCGGAGACGGGGGTTGCGGCATTATCTGATAAAGTGCTTGTTATGTATATTCCGAAGCTTCATGAAAGTCTGGTCGGGATTATCGCAGGCAGGATCAAGGAACGGTATTATCGGCCGGTGCTGTTATTTACGGATGGTGAGGAAGAAGGAATCATTAAGGGATCGGGTCGTTCGATCGAAGGCTATAATATGTATGATGAGATCAATAAATGCAGTGATTATTTCACGAAGTTCGGCGGACATGAGATGGCAGCGGGCTTTTCCATGGAGAAGCGGAATCTTGCCAGACTTCGTGAAAAGATGAATACGAATTGTACATTAGATGAAAAACTGCTTACCCCGAAGCTTCGGATCGATGTACCTATGCCGCTTGATTATGTAAGTATATCACTGACGGAAGAACTGGAGCTTCTGGAACCATTTGGAAAAGGAAATGAAAAACCGGTATTTGCCCAGAGTGGTGTGTATGTAAAAAGTGCGAGGATCATGGGGAAAAGACAGAATGTTCTACGGGTTACGTTCCTGATGGAAAACGGTGGCACGATCGAGGGCATAAGTTTTGCCCCGGAAGTGTTTATTTCTAACATAAAACAGTGGTTTGGAGCAAATGAATGTGATAAAATACTAAAAGGAATGCCCGGTCATGTTGTATTAGATATTGCCTATTATCCGGATATCAATGAATTTGCGGGAAGAAGAACGCTGCAGATTCGTTTGCTCGAATATCGAAAGCATGAGGGTTAAAGATTTAACCGGCCTTTTGATATTATGTGGATGGCGGAAAAGGAAAATGTAAATAAATGTAGAATATACATATATATGTAGGAGGAAGATTATGAAAAAGATAGAAGAATATGTTACAAGTATACCGGATTTCCCGGAGCCGGGAATTATTTTCAGAGATATTACCAGTGTGATCGGAGATCCGGATGGATTGAAGCTGGCGATAGATTCATTAGATGGTCTGCTTGAGGGCGTAGATTATGATGTAATAGCCGGGGCGGAGTCCAGGGGATTTATCTTTGGAACACCTCTTGCATATAAGAATGGAAAGGGATTTGCACTGGTAAGAAAAAAGGGCAAGTTGCCTAGAGAGACGATTGAGGCATCCTATGATCTGGAATACGGAAGTGCTACGATAGAGATGCATAAGGATGCGATCAAGCCGGGACAGAAGGTTGTCCTTGTAGATGATCTGATCGCAACCGGCGGAACCATGGAGGCGGCTGCAAGACTGGTAGAAGAACTGGGCGGCGAAGTGGTAAAGATCATATTCTTGATCGAACTTGCAGGCTTGAAGGGCAGAGAGAAGCTTGCCAAGTATGATGTGGCTTCTGTCATCTGCTATGATGGCAAATAAAAATGATCATCTGATTCACAGATGAAATTGGAATAGAAAAATTCGAATTGGGAAAAGTGGTGAAGATCATGGAAAACGTAAAAGATAAAGCAGAAAGCATGGATGAATTAAAAGAGCTTGCGGCAAAGGCGAGTGCAATGGAGAATAAACCGGTGAGGGAAAAAAGAGATATCGACTTGTCTACACCTGCGGATTTTACTCCGCCGGAGGATCTGTATAAGGAACTGATCAAGAAGATTCTGACCTATCATCCATCCACAGATATTTCGATGATTGAGAAGGCATATAAGGTGGCATCCAAGGCGCATGAAGGACAGCTTCGGAAGTCCGGGGAGCCATATATCATGCATCCACTCTGTGTTGCTATTATTCTTGCAGAACTGGAGCTGGATAAGGAAACGATCGTTGCAGGAATCCTTCACGATGTAGTAGAAGATACGGTTATGACCTCGGAGGAGATCGCGGCAGAGTTCTCAGAAGAAGTAGCGTTTCTGGTGGAAGGTGTTACCAAACTGACCCAGTTAAAGATGACAACGGATAAGATCGAGGTACAGGCAGAGAATCTGAGAAAGATGTTCTTATCTATGGCAAAGGATATCCGCGTTATCCTGATCAAGCTGGCAGACAGACTGCATAACTTAAGAACGTTACAGTATCAGTCACCTGCAAAACAGGTGGAAAAAGCACGTGAAACAATGGATATCTATGCACCGATCGCACATCGTCTTGGTATCAGCAAGATCAAGGTAGAACTGGATGACCTGTCTATGAAGTATCTGATGCCGGAGGTATATAAGGATCTGACAGCACAGATCGATGCGAGAATGCATGAACGGGAAGCCTATATCAAACGTATCGTTGCAGATGTAAAGAAGCATATCGATAATGCGCATCTGGATGCGGAGATAGACGGTCGTGTAAAGCATCTGTTCAGTATATATAAGAAGATGAAGAACCAGAACAAGACGCTGGATCAGATCTATGATATCTTCGCAGTTCGAATTAAGGTAGAGACCGTCCGGGACTGCTATTCAGCACTTGGAATCATCCATGAGATGTATAAGCCGATTCCGGGACGTTTTAAAGATTATATCGCAATGCCAAAGTCAAATATGTATCAATCCCTTCATACGACGTTGATCGGACCGGAAGGACAACCATTCGAGATACAGATCCGTACATTTGAGATGCACCGGACGGCTGAATATGGTATTGCTGCACATTGGAAATATAAAGAGAACATAACCGGTACGGTTATGCAGAAGGAAGAGGAAAAGTTGTCATGGCTTCGTCAGATCCTGGAGTGGCAGAGAGACACTTCGGATAATAAGGAGTTCATGAATTTCGTTAAGACAGACCTGGATCTGTTCGCGGAACAGGTATACTGCTTTACGCCTGCAGGTGATGTCAAGAATCTGCCAAGCGGATCTACGCCGATTGATTTTGCTTATGCTATTCATACGGCAGTCGGTAATAAGATGGTGGGTGCGCGGATTAACGGACGGCAGGTTCCGATCGATACCAAGTTAAATAATGGTGACCGGGTAGAGATCATAACATCCCAGAATTCGGCAGGACCGTCAAGAGACTGGTTGAATATCGTAAAGAGTGCACAGGCAAAGACGAAGATCAATCAGTGGTTCAAGCATCAGTTTAAGGATGAGAATATCAGCCGCGGTAAGGAATTGATCCTTGCATATTGTAAATCAAAGGGGCTTGATTATTCCCTGTATTCCAAGCCGGAATATCAGGAACGTGTTTATAAGAAATATAATTTTGCCGATTGGGAAGCTACGATGGCGGCAGTCGGTCATGGTGGAATCAAAGAAGGTCAGGTTGTCAATAAACTGATCGAAGAATATAACAAGGATCATACAGAACAGCCGGATGATAAGGAGATTCTGGAAGCATATGCATTAAAGCGGACACCTCATTCGTCCCACGGACAGGGAGGAATCATCGTAAAGGGTGCAGATGATGTAGCAGTTCGTTTCTCCAAGTGTTGTTCGCCGGTACCGGGTGATGAGATCATCGGATTTATCACCAGAGGACGAGGTATCTCGATCCATCGTACAGATTGTGTAAATGTGCTCTGCATGAGTGAGGAAGACAGAAACAGGATCATTGATGCAGAATGGCAGCAGGATGCGGTTGCAGATAATACTTACCTGACAGAGATCAATATCTATGCAGATGACAGAAGCGGAATCCTTTTTGATATCACGAAGATCTTAAGTGAGGCTAATATCAGTGTTAACAGTATCAACAGCCGGACAAGTAAGCAGGGTAAGGCGACAATCACGATCAGCTTCTCGATCAAATCGGTCGATCAGTTGAACGCGATCATTGCAAAGATTCGAAATGTTGACAGTATTATTGATATAGAGAGAACAGTGGGATAGGAGATCCGAATGGCAGAATTAGAAGTGAAATTATATCAGTTGGGTGATTTGGGAACCAACTGTTATATCGTAAGTAATCAAGAAACAAAGGAAGCAATCGTGGTTGATCCGGCGGATAATGCAGATTTTATTTATAAGAGTCTGACAGATGCGGGACTTACCTGTGTTGGCATTTTCCTGACACACGGACATTATGATCATATCGGGGCGCTGGATGATCTGAGAAAGCTGACAGGAGTAAAAGCATATGCTTCCGAGGACGAGAAGCAGGTACTTGAGAGCAGGACAGGAAATCTGTCTGCAATGTTTGGTCATCCACTTGAGACGTCAGCAGATATTTATCTGCAGGATGGACAGGAGGTTGCAGTTCTTGGAACTGTAGTACGATGTATCAGTGTGCCGGGACATACGGTAGGTGGAATGTGTTATTATTTTGCAGAAGGACATCTGCTGTTTACCGGAGATACATTATTTGCCTCATCGGTTGGCAGATCGGATTTTCCAACCGGAAATGAACAGGATCTGTTAGAGGCGATCGAGACGAAGCTACTTGTACTGCCGGAGGAAACAGCCGTGTATCCGGGACACAACGGAACTTCAAGGATTGGCAGAGAAAAGAAGTTCAATCCATTTTTTTCATAAATAACGATAAGGAACTAGATTGACATGATTTGTCTGATTCAGAATGTAGAAGATTATAATAATGACCTGAGAGTAATTCTCATGGCGTTTTATATGGGTGTGAAGATTATTACCCCGGAAAATATAGAGAAGAAGCCTGAACTTGGTGCGGATATTACTGCAACACTTGTGGCAGAATTTGCAGAAGATCAGACAAAAATCTGGATGAAGGACGGCGGTCTGGATGTGGAACCGGATATCGTGATCGATCAGGACTATCATGACAGAAAGGTATTCCGTAATATTCTGAAGCGTGCGATGTACCGGATGCTGTCAGAAAGAACCGGAAGGGTTCTTCCATGGGGAAGTCTGACCGGAGTACGTCCGGTGAAGATTGCAATGGAAGCGGTAGAACGTGGATGTACGGATGAGGAGATACGGAAGCTGTATCAGGAGATTTATGTGGCAAGCCTGGAAAAGGCAGATGCCTGTGTGAAGATTGCCAGACGTGAGAAAGCGATCATTGAGACGATCGACGAGCGGAATGAATACTGCCTGTATATCGGCATACCATTTTGCCCGACGAGATGTCTGTACTGCTCCTTTACCTCTTATCCGATCGGTGTTTATAAGGATAAGGTCGATGCTTATCTGGATACAATGGAAAAGGAAATGGAGTATGTCGCAGCAAGTTATACAGAGAAGAAACTGGTATCCATTTATATCGGTGGCGGTACGCCGTCTTCGATCAGTGCGGAGCAGATGGATCGTCTGTGCAGCATGATCGAGAAGCATTTTGATCTGTCGCAGGTTCGGGAATATACGATCGAAGCAGGACGCCCGGACAGTACGACGGCAGATAAGCTGCAGGTGATGAAAGCTCATGGCGTAGGTCGTATCAGTATCAATCCGCAGACGATGAACGGAGAGACACTGAAGCTGATCGGCAGAGCACATACACCGGAGCAGGCAGAAGAAGCATTTAAGAGAGCCAGAGAAGTAGGCTTTGATAATATCAATATGGATCTGATCGTAGGTCTTCCGGGTGAAGATGCAGAGATGGTGAAGCGGACGCTGGAAAAAGTGAAGAAGCTTGCACCGGAGAGCCTTACGGTTCACACCCTTGCGATCAAACGGGCAGCACATCTGAAACAGGAGATGGACAAATACAGCTTTGCAGGTGATGTGGATGAGCAGTTATCACTGGTCGGTCAGGCAGCAGAGGAACTGGGTCTTGCACCATATTATCTGTACAGACAGAAGAATATGGCCGGCAATCTGGAAAATGTCGGATATGCAAGACATGGACTGGAATGTCTCTATAATATTCTGATTATGGAGGAACGGACAGACATTATAGGAATCGGTGCGGGAAGCTCCAGTAAGCTGATCCGCAGGGAAGGTGATTCGGATCCGGTTACTGGAGAGATGATTACAGGAACCCGGATCGATCGTGTGGAAAATTGTAAGAGTGTAGACGATTATATCGCGAGAATTGATGAAATGATTGACAGAAAAAAGCAGGCGTTTGCAAAATGACAGATAAAGTTATAAACTTAGACATAGATAAAGAAATTGAATACTATGAACAGGATCTGAATGATGCCATTCGTCATGGAATGTGTGTCAGCCGGTTGTCGTCGGAGCTTGCCAGAGAACTGGGGCTGTCAGAAGATGAGATCCATAAGATTGCGGTTGCCGGAATGATCCATGATATCGGAAAGCTTCGTATTACACCATATATCTATGGTCGTGGCAATTCCATGAAGATTGAGGAAATGCGTTATGTGAGACTCCATGCGAAGCTTGGAGCGGATATCGTAAAAAAAGAAGGCTACGGAGATGATATTGCGGATATTATCCTGTATCATCATGAGAACTACGATGGCTCCGGTTATCCGTTCTGCCTTCAGGGAGATGAGATCCCGATCGGAGCAAGGATCATTCGTGTATGTGATGTGTTTGTCGCGCTCATAAGTGATCGTGCATACCGGAAAGCATTTGAACCAAAGACTGCATTATTGATGGTGATCGATGAAGTGCGGCATTTTGACATGAATGTATTTCTCGCATTTCAGAGAATTATAAATACAACCGATATTTTAGATGAGGTTCAGTCAATTTTAAAAGGAAGCTATAAATCACAGATCAGTTGATGTATAGTATAAAAATATGAACAATAGATGGAGGATGGAATATGATAACTCAGGCACCAAGAGGAACCAGTGACTGGTTCGGTGACAAGATGAGAACACGTACACAGGTAGAAGCAATGGCAAGAAATCTGTGTGAGAAATTCAATATAAAGGAAGTGATCACACCGGTATTTGAGCATACGGTGTTGTTCCAGCGTGGTGTTGGAGAGACGACCGATGTAGTACAGAAAGAAATGTACACCTTTGTTGATAAGGGTGGAAGAAGTATCACATTGAAGCCGGAAGGTACGGCAGGTGCGATCCGTGCTTATGTTGAGAATAAATTATATGCAGAACCACAGCCGGTCAAGATGTTCTATATCACACCGGCATTCCGTTATGAGAAGCCGGAAAGCGGACGACTTCGTCAGCATCACCAGTTCGGTGTTGAGTTTGTCGGATCTCCAAATCCAATGGCAGAAGTTGAGGTTATGACACTGGTATCAACTCTCATCAGGCAGATCGGTCTGTCAGATGCGAAGCTGCATATCAACAGTATCGGATGTCCAAAATGTAAGAAGGTGTACAATGATGCACTGATCTCCTATTTGAAAGGGCATGAAGAGGGACTCTGCAATACCTGTAAGGAACGTATGGTTAAAAATCCGCTTCGTGTTATTGACTGTAAGGAGCCGGGCTGTAAGGCAATCGTAAAGGATGCCCCAAGAACGATTGATTATCTGTGTGAAGAATGCGATGCTCATTTTAAGGAGCTTCAGAGACTTCTGACAGAGCTTGAGATTCCGTTTGAGGTTGACACCGGAATCGTTCGTGGCCTGGATTACTATACAAAGACAGTATTTGAATTTGTGAATAAAGAGGGCTTCACCTTATGCGGTGGAGGAAGATACGATAATCTGGTATATGAGATTGATGGAAAAGAGACACAGCCATCTGTTGGATTCGGTATGGGAATTGAAAGAATCCTATATTTCCTTGAGAAAGAAAATATCAATCTCGCACCGGAAAAACCGATCGACTTATATGTCGGTATCATGGGTGATTCCGCAAAGGCAAAAGCTTATAAGCTGGTATATGATCTACGTCTGGCAGGTTATATCGTAGAGACAGATTATATGAATCGAAGTGTAAAGGCGCAGATGAAATATGCAAATAAATTAAATGCGAGATACACGATCATTATTGGTGATAATGAATTAGAGACCAATACCGGTCGTATCAAGAATATGGAAACGGGCGAGCAGACCGAGATCGCGCTGGATCAGCTTGCAAGTGTATTAGAAGAAAGATAAGAACCACAGGAGGATATAGAAAAATGGCAGAATCAATGCAGGGACTGAAGCGTTCCCACAGATGTGCAGAGGTTTCAAACGCTCTTGAAGGACAGAAAGTAACCGTAATGGGCTGGGTTCAGAAGAGCAGAAATAAAGGTGGAATTATATTTGTCGATCTCAGAGACAGAAGCGGTATTCTTCAGATCATATTTGAGGAATCCAAATGCGGAAGCGAGTGCTTTGAGAAGGCAACAAAGCTTAAGAGCGAGTATGTAGCAGCAATCGAAGGTACAGTTTGTAAGCGTGCTGGTGCGGTAAATGAGAATCTGACAACCGGAGATATCGAGGTTGTAGCAACTTCCCTTCGTATCTTATCAGAGGCTGAGACACCTCCGTTCCCGATTGAGGAGAACAGTAAGACAAAAGAAGAATTACGTTTGAAATACAGATATCTGGATCTGAGAAGACCGGATCTTCAGAGAAATCTGGTTATGAAGAGCAAGGTTATGACCATTGCCAGACAGTTCATGGCAAATGAAGGCTTCCTTGAGATCGAGACACCTATGTTATGTAAGTCAACACCGGAGGGTGCAAGAGATTATCTCGTACCAAGCCGTATCCATCCGGGTACATTCTATGCACTGCCACAGTCTCCACAGATCTACAAGCAGCTTCTGATGTGTTCCGGTTATGATCGTTATTTCCAGATCGCAAGATGCTTCCGTGATGAGGATCTTCGTGCAGACAGACAGCCGGAATTCACACAGATGGATATGGAATTATCCTTCGTAGATGTGGATGATGTTATAGATGTAAATGAAAGACTCCTTGCAAAGTTATTCAAGGAGATTTTGGATGTAGATGTACAGCTTCCAATCCGTCGTATGACATGGATCGAAGCAATGAATCGTTTCGGATCTGATAAGCCGGATCTTCGTTTTGGTATGGAATTAAAGGATATCAGCGATGTTGTTAAAGGCTGTGGATTCGGCGTATTTACAGGTGCACTTGAAAATGGCGGATCTGTCCGTGGTATCAATGCAAAGGGACAGGGCGCTATGCCTCGTAAGAAGATCGATGCTCTGGTTGAATTTGCAAAGACATACGGAGCAAAGGGTCTTGCATATATCGTAATTAATGAAGATGGCACTTACAAGTCGTCATTTGCAAAGTTCATGACTGAAGATGAGATGAACAATATCGTAGCAGCACTTTCCGGTGAACCGGGAGACTTATTGTTATTTGCAGCAGATAAGAACAAGGTTGTATGGGACACTCTTGGAGCACTTCGTTGCCATCTCGCAGAACAGATGGGACTGCTTGATAAGAATGTATTTGAATTTGTGTGGATAACGGAATTCCCACTTCTTGAGTGGTCAGATGAACAGAATCGGTTTACAGCTATGCACCACCCATTTACTATGCCGATGGAAGAGGATCTGGCGATTATTGATACAGATCCGGGTAAGGTTCGTGCAAAGGCTTATGATATTGTATTAAATGGTAACGAGATTGGTGGTGGATCTGTCAGAATCCATCAGGATGATATTCAGGAGAAGATGTTTGAATGTCTTGGATTTACAAGGGAACAGGCGTATGAAAGATTTGGTTTCCTGTTAGATGCATTCAAATATGGAGTACCACCTCACGCAGGACTGGCTTATGGTCTGGATCGTCTGGTTATGCTTATGGCAAAGCAGGATTCTATCCGTGATGTGATCGCGTTCCCTAAGGTAAAGGATGCATCCTGCCTGATGACAAATGCTCCGGATTATGTGGATGAGGATCAGCTCAAAGAGCTGGGTATTGACATTACAGTGTTAGACGAACAGAAGACGGAAGAATAAAAAATAACAAGACTGCACACTGTATATTCTTATTGTGTATAAACAATGAACCAAGTTTCGTGTTTACATCGGGCTTTGGCGGTTGTATAGGATATATGGGGTGCGGTTTTGTTTTTTAGGGAAACACAATGTGCAATAAGGCACATTGCAGATGCTATGATAGATTGAGAGAAAATGGAGCAGGATGTAATTAGTTTTATAAAGGAGAGAGGCATATGACAAAAGGTGTACAGGGGTTAAAGAAAAGCATCATTGCTGTAGTGACCGGATTTACAGTGGCAGCAGGAATTCTTTCCGGTGGAATAACAGGCCGCCTTGGTGGAGGACAGCAGGTACAGGCGGCAGAGGTTGCTTGTACAACTTATACAGGAGATAATATCGAAGATCAAAACTATGAGTATAGTCAGTGGGCAAAGCCGATCCGATCATATCTTACATATGAGAATGGAACTTATATGCGGGTACAGGCTGGGGCTGATGCCAACGGTTATGTCGTTGAATATTTTGATTCGTCTTTTACGATCACCGGACGGAAGATTGTTCCGCAGGAACTTCCTTTATTTGGTGGATTTTATGAGATGAATGGGAATTATTATATTCTTTCCGGTCAGACCAATAAGAACGAGTCGGATAGTGTAGAAGTGTATCGTATCACAAAATATACAAAGGACTGGAACCGGGTAGCTTCCTGTGGACTGTATGGTGCAAATACGACAGTCCCGTTTGATGCCGGCTCTGCAAGAATGGCAGCCTATGGAAATTATCTGATGATTCGTACGTCTCATGAAATGTATGCTATTGATGGAGTAAATCATCAGGCCAATGTAACGATTCAAGTAGATACATCTACTATGAAGATCACAGATTCATTTACAAAAGTTATGAATATAAATTATGGCTATGTCAGTCATTCATTTAACCAGTTTATTCAGATGGAGAATGGTAAGATCGTTGCGGTTGATCATGGAGATGCAAATCCAAGATCTATCGTTCTGGTAAGGTATCCATCAGTAGTTACATCCAGCGGCTTCACCAGGGGCATTTCTTATTCTTCTGCATGCAAAGCAACAGACATTGTGGCATTTGAGGGAACGAAGGGTGCGAATTATACGGGAGCGACGGTTGGTGGATTTGAGATATCGGACACTGCATATCTGACTGCCGGAAGCGTTGATATTGACAGTACTGCCAAATATTCAGCAGGTCAGGATATATTTGTAGGTGTTGTATCTAAGAGTACAGATGCAGTGACAGTAAATAAGATAACCAATTATACAGCAGGACAGGGTACGACTGACACACCGCAATTTGTGAAGATTGGAACAAACAGTTATATGCTGTTATGGCATAGAGGTTCTTCTGTATACTATACTAAGATTGATGGAAACGGAAATCAGGTTGGAGCTATCTATAGTCTGGCCGGCGATCTGTCAGACTGCGTTCCTGTTCTTGCGGGAGATAAGTTGGTCTGGTATACATGGAAAAATGAAATATTGCAGTTCTATCAGATCAACATAAATGATCTGTCAGACTATACAGTAAAAAATGTTGTGTTAGGGCATAGCTATCAGGTGAGTGCTACAAATGCATCAGATGCATCAGTGGTATTAACATGTTCAAAATGTGGTCAGTCGCATACGGAATATGTTGTTAAGTCTTTTGCCGTTTACTGGTATGGATCTGCAGATAATGGTTATTATTATACCAATTATGAGTCTAGATATGATACAGGTACGAAGCTCAAGTTCCTGTTAAGAAATCAGACCTATTCATCTGAATCTGATTCCACCAATCAGAATAGCGAGATGGTATGGGAATCTTCAGATACAAGTATCGCAACAGTCAGTAATCTGACAGATGAAAGTGGAACCGTTAATATGCTTAAACCGGGTATTGTGAAGATCAGCATTTATCCAAAGTATAATCCTTCCTGTAAGAAAGCTACTACATTCCGCATCGGTAAGGAAGGCGAAGTGAGTCTGGATGACTGCCAGATATCTTTATCACAGGATCAATATGTATATGATGGTTCCAGTAAGAAACCTGTGGTAACAGTAGCATATAAAGGACAGGATCTGATACAAAATACAGATTATACAGTAACTTATACGAATGATACAGGTGTAGGAGATGCTGTTGTAACTGTAACAGGCAAGGGAATCTTTGCAGGGTCAAAAAATCTGAATTATATAATTGAGGCAATAGATATCGGATCATATAAACTGGAAATTCAGCCGGATTCCTATATTTATGATGGCACAGAGAAAGAACCGGAAGTCAAAGTTGTTATATCGGAGACAACAGGAAACAAATATTATTTGGATGCATCAAATTATACTGTTAAATATGAAAACAATAAAAATGCCGGTACAGCAAATGTAACCGTAACCGGAACAGGCAACTATAGTGGTGAATTAAAAGGAACATTTATAATATCACAAAAGGATATTACAGGCGCAAATGTTACAATCCCGCAAGAAAGCTATGAATATACGGGTACAGAGATAAAACCGGAAGTGACTGTAACACTTTCAGATGGAACCGGATTGATATTTGGAACAGACTATACTGTATCTTATGAGGATAATACAGACATAGGAACTGCAACTGTAAATGTAATCGGTCGGGGAAATTATACAGGTAAGGCAAATGGTTCATTTGGCATAGGAGCAGACATAAAGGATGCAGAAATAGTCTTAAGTATGGATCAGTATATTTATAGTGGCAGGAGGAATACACCAAAGGCGACAGTTGTATTTGCTGGAAAAACTCTGGTAGAGAATGTGGATTATACTATTTCTTATGAAGATTGTATTGATGCCGGAACGGCGCGAGTAGTTGTATCCGGAAAAGGAAACTATGGCGGTACGGCAGAGAAGACATTTGAGATTGCACGAAAAGGTATTACAGGTGCAAATGTCACGATTCCACAGGAATGCTATGAGTACATAAGTAAGGAGATCAGGCCAGAGGCAACCGTGACGCTTTCAGACGGAACAGTATTAAAAAATGCTATAGAGTATATAGTTGATTATACAGATAATATTGAGGTAGGAACTGCGACTATAACAGTAACAGGAACCGGCAACTATATTGGTTATGTAACAAAGACATTTACCATAATAGAAGCAAAGAAAGATGACGGAAGTGAGACAAAACCGGGCGACGGAAGTGAGACAAAGCCGGGAGACGGAAGTGAGACCAAGCCGGGAGACGGAAGTGAGACGAAACCGGGAGACGGAAGTGAGACCAAACCGGGAGACGGAAGTGAGACCAAGCCGGGCGACGGCGGTAAGACGGAGCCGGTTGATGTACCTGCAATAATCACGGTAAATAAGACAACTATTTCCAAGGTGGAAAACAAAGCAACAGGTGTCAAACTTACATGGAAGAAGGTTTCTGATGCTACCGGTTATGTTGTTTATCGTAAAAATTCAGGTTCTAAGTCATGGAAAAAGATTAAGATAGTAAAGGGCGCTTCGAAGACTACTTATACAGATTCAACAGTGAAGTCAAAGCATGGCACAGTTTATAGTTATAGAATAGAATCTTATAAATCTGTGAACGGACAGACGGCAAAGGCGGTTAGTAAAGAAAAGAAGATCCTTCGTCTGACTGCACCAACTAAGTTAAAGATTGCGAACCAGAAGGGAAGAAAGCTTTCAGTAACGTGGAAAAAGCAGAAGAAGATTTCCGGTTATCAAATTCAGTATTCTACCGGCAAGACTTTTGCAAAAGGGACAAAGATGACAAATATAGTTAAATCTTCCGATAAAGCAGTAATTAAGAAATTGAAAAAGGGAAAGACATATTATGTCAGAATACGTTCTTATCAGAAGTCAGGTTCGAAAAAGACATATTCTGCATGGAGCAGTTATACTAAGGTCAAAATAAAAAAATAATATGTGAAAAATCGGGGCGCATCAGATAGAAGTGGTGTACCCCGGTTTTGATAGAAATGTGGAGGATGAATTATTATGAAAAGAAGACATTATATTCTGGCAGCTGGCTTGTGTGTATTTGCAAGTCTGTGTGGTTGTGGAAAAAAGGAACAAAAGACAGAATCATCAACAGAAGAGGAGAATGTAACTGTCATTGTGCTAGATAATGACAAAGTGACTCTTACATATACAGGATATGACAAGGAAGCTGATGGTATGATGTTTACTGTTTCCAATAAGACGGGTGATCCTGTTAATATTTATTTTGGGGATGTAGCAATTAACGGAGAGACGATACAGCCATTGTTTGGTCCTGAACTGGAAGCAAATGCAACAGAAGAAGATGTGTGTATGATTGAGTGTGATAAAGCAGTTTCCGTATTGAATGGTATACTTTTTATTGATAACGATGCGGGAGAAACAGTTGGACATTATGAGGTTAAGGATGTTCCTTTATCTGGTAAGGCAGAAGCTTCGGGTGATCAGAGCTTTACATTAAAGGATGGTGCAGTTCAGGTGTTTGATAATGATAAGATTACCATTGCATATACAGGTATAGAGACTGACGGAGAGGGTGAGGATGCAGAGACTTGCCTGGCATTTGAAATCTATAATAAGACAGATGAATTAATTCAGGCAACATTTGACACTATCCTTGTAAATGGAACGGACGAAGAACCATCCTATATGACAGAGGCTCTTGGGCATACATATGGAAAGCTTCTGTGTGATGTAACAGATCCGGCAAGTATAAAAGAGTTAACCGCAAGCGTATCTATCTATACGGCAGAGGATGAGCTGATTGACAGTTATTCCATCGAAAAAGCAGCTTTAAAATAAAATGGTCAGATTTTTAATCTGATTTTAATCTTTCTCCTATTTTAGATTAATTCGTGGTTGGTATAGTAATACCATCAGCTGAGGAGAGAATAGAGAAAGAAGGAAAAAGATATGGATAATTTAGAAAAAGTAGAAAAGTTAAGAGAAAAAACAGGTGTCAGCTATGAGGAAGCCAAGGAGGCATTAGAAGCAAATAATTATGATGTGCTGGATGCGATCATTTATTTGGAAAAGAAAGGTAAGGTAAAAGCACCGGAAGTAACCGATTACACGACGGAACAGGCACAGCAGACATCAACAGAATTCGAACAGGCACAGCAGGAATATACCAGAGACTGCAATAAAAAGACCTTTGGTCAGATGATGGATCAGTTCTTTTCCTGGTGTGGAAGACTTTTGAAGAAAAGCGTTGATTCCAAGTTCATCATAGAAAGACGTGGCAGCACTATGGTGAATGTACCTGTTCTGGTATTGATACTTGCGATTATCTTCGCATTCTGGATCACGATCCCGTTATTAGTGGTCGGTTTATTCTGTGAATGCAGATACCATTTTGCAGGAATCGACAATATCAATGTAGACCTGAACAGTGCCTGCGACAAGGTTGCGGATACGGTAGAAACTATTAAGACAGACATTAACAAGAACTAATGTGAGAGATTAATTTACAATACACAGATTTATTTTAAGGGACATGAAACGAAAATACATTGTCCATGTTCTGATATACTATTATGCAGCAAGCCTTTGCGAATGTCGGTACTTAGCGATCCACGGAGTGGAGCGGTTAGAACCGCTACATGAGCAACAGAGCGAGAGCGTCTTGCGGAATAATAGTATGTCAGAATATGGACATAGGTACTCAAGATACTCCCTTAAAATAAATCGTCACAACAAGGAGTAGAGATGAGCCGGAAGATTTTGATTGTAGAGGATGAAGAAAAGATTGCCAGATTTGTAGAGCTGGAATTGGTTCATGAAGGCTATGAAGTAATAAAGGCATTTGACGGGCGGACAGGTCTGGATCTGGCACTATCAGAACATGCTGACCTGATCGTGCTGGATGTTATGCTTCCAAGGCTAAATGGTCTGGAGGTCCTTCGCCGTATTCGTAAAGAAGGAAATAATGTTCCGATCCTGCTGCTTACTGCAAGGGATGCGGTAATGGACAAGGTGTCCGGGCTGGATGCGGGAGCGGATGATTACATTACGAAGCCATTTGCGATCGAAGAACTTCTGGCTCGTATCCGTGTAGCGCTGAAGCGGAAAAGCACCGACCGGCAGGAGACACATAAGCTAGAGATCCATGGGGTCAGCCTGGATACCGACCGGCATGAGGTTATGGTGGCGGGAGAACCGGTGGAGCTTACCAATCGGGAATTTGAGCTGCTGCATACTCTGATGGAGAATAAGAATATCGTCATGGATCGGGAAAAGCTGATGAATATTGTCTGTGGTTATGAGTATGTCGGTGAGACAAATATCATAGATGTATATATCCGGTATCTGCGTACGAAGATCGATGACCGGTTCGGTATCAAGCTGATCACAACGGTACGAGGCGTAGGCTATGTGATCAGGGAATCATAGGAAGGTGTAACGGGATAGAGTATACGGTCTGATGATAAGGGTAGATGCAGAAACAAGAGCAAGATTGAAAGAATGTATAAGAAAAGGTATCACGGATGAATGAAAATAAGAGGATGACCTCGATCGCCAGAAAAATAAATATCAGCTTCTGGCTGAAGGAAGTAGGCAATGTAATAGGAATCAATATTATCATTGCCTTTCTTATTATGGGAACCTGGATGTACTGGTGTACCACAAAGCTTCCGGATCAGGTAACAGGTGAGCATTATTATTTTAATGTCAATCAAGAAAAGCATACACTGGAATATGTGATCGATGGAAATGACCGGAAATCATATGCATATGATTTCCGGGATGTAAGGGATCTGGTAGCTGTACCGGGAATCATACTGTTATCGGCAGAAGGATTTGTGTTGTTCTTTGCGTTATTCCGGACTTCTGTTGTCAGAAGAAAGCTGAAGCCGTTAAATGATCTGGCGGTAAAGGCAGAACAGATCAGTAAGATGTCATTTGAGCAAAATGGTATGGAGGATCAGAAGAAACGTTCCGATAAGAAGTCTGCAAAGACATTTGACCAGAATCAGATGGATCATCTGGAACAGGCAATATCACATATTTCTCCGGATGATGCCGAACAGGGAGTCCATACCGGAGACAAGGAATTGAAAAGTATTGAGATCGCGTTGAATAACCTGCTTCGGAATATGAAGGAAAACGAAAGGCGGCAGGTACGGTTTGTATCGGATGCATCACATGAGCTTCGGACACCTATTGCTGTGATCCAGGGATACGTGAATATGCTGGATCGATGGGGAAAAGAGGATGAAAAGGTTCTGACAGAATCCATCGAAGCCCTTAAGAATGAGTCCCAGCACATGAAGGAGCTGGTAGAACAGCTTCTGTTCCTTGCGCGGGGTGACAGCGGAAGAAATACTCTGAATAAAGTGAAACTGGATCTGAATCAGATGGTCAGTGAGGTCTGGGAGGAATCCCAGATGATCGATGAGAAGCACCGCTATCTGTTTCGTGGAACAGATCCTGCATATATGACAGGTGATATAGCCATGATCAAACAGTCCATCCGGATCTTTGTACAGAATGCGGCAAAGTATTCTTCGGATGGTGCGGATATTACATTAGGAGTTATGCTGGAATCCGGTTATGTCAGTTATATGATTCAGGATGAGGGCATCGGAATGGAGTCGTCAGATGTCGTTCATATCTTTGAACGATTCTACCGATCGGACGAAGCGAGAAACAGCGAGACCGGCGGTTCCGGCCTGGGACTTTCCATAGCCAAATGGATCGTCGATGCTCACTCCGGCACGATCCAGGTCGTATCCCGTCCGGAGATCGGCACCCGATTTATTGTCCGTTTCCCGATGTGTGAGTAAACAAGAGGTTGTTGATGATTCTTGTGTTATTTATAGTTGTGATATTTTGGCTCTGCTGGTATGGATATATACATAAGACATCAGTGAAGTTTTCGTTGTGAGGTTTGCACTAGCTGTCAGCACCAAGCCCATGTCTGAACCCGTAAGGGTGAGTTTGGGCGACTGCTGGCAATAAGCGTGCAAATCCGAGCAGAAAACGGAACGGTCTTTGTATATGTCCATACCAGCAGAGCCAAAATATCATGGCAAAAAGTAGAGGTTGAACAACAACAACCTCTTTAGCGGAAAGGTCTGGTGCGGAATTCGTTAAAGACCATGAAGATGGCGACCGCTCCGGCAAGTCCATCGGCGATAGGGCCGGAATACATAATGCCATCAATACCCATAAAAAGCGGCAGAATAATTAATAATGGAAGAAGGAACAGGATCTGTCTGGTTAATGACAGGAATGTTCCTTTTTTCGGTTTGCCGATCGATGTAAAGAAGTTCGAAGTGATCGGCTGCATAAAGTTTATAAACGTAAAGAACAGAAAAATACGAAAATAGCTGATCGAAAACTGGAAGTAGCTTTCGGAGCCATTTCCGAAAATGGATATGATCTGCCTTGGCACAAACTGGAATAATAGAAACGCAATGAGCGCGATCACAAATCCACAGGTAGAGGCGAACAGATAGGCAGACTTTACCCGTTTGTATTTTCCTGCACCGTAGTTATAGCTGGTGATTGGCTGTAAGCCTTGTGATATACCGATAATCAGAGATAGAAATACCTGATTTACTTTTGTGATAATTCCGGCACAGGCGATAGGGATTGCTTCGCCATAGATGGAAAGGGAGCCATAGTATTTGAGAGATTTGTTCATAATGATCTGTACGATCATCATGGCAAGCTGATTGCTGCAAGGAGCAGTACCAAGGGATGTGACTCTCGCTATGATCGGTCTACTGATGCGGAGATGTTCTTTTCTTATCGTTACAGTCTTACAGTGGGATAAAAACCAGATGACAAGACCGGCGGATATTACCTGACCGATAACGGTTGCGATGGCTGCGCCTGTCATACCCATCTGAAGAACGGATACAAACAGAGCATCTAAGATGGTGTTGATTACGGCTCCGGTAAGGTTACAGATCATGCTAATCTTTGGTCTGCCATCTGCGCGGATCAGATGACCGCTTCCGGTCGTGAGGATCAGAAAAGGAAATCCAATCGCAACAATGCCTGTGTAAGTTTTTGCATAGGAAAGTACATTGTCGGGAGATCCAAAGAAACGGAGCAGAGGCTCTAAGAACAGCAGGGTGATCGTAGTTAAAATCACACCACAGCCAAAGAGCATGACAGCGGAATTGCCGATATAATAAACTGCTTTTTCCTTTTCTCCTTTTCCCATAGCCAGATTAAAAGCAGATGCGCCGCCGATGCCGAACAGCAGAGCGATCGCGATACAGGATATGGAAAGTGGAAATGAAATATTGGTTGCGGCATTTCCGAGTTCACCGACATTTCGCCCAATGAAAAACTGGTCAACAATGTTATAAAGAGAGCTGACCAGCATGGCTACTATACTTGGAATAGCAAATTGCATTAATAATTTTTTTACGGGTTGAGTGCCGAGAGGATTTTCATTCGTTGTCTGTGTATTCATGTGAGTTGTCCTTGTTTACAGTTTCTTGCGGGTGTAGGTCGTGCGGGTAAATATAATGTCGTCACCACCGGATTCGCCAGTTGTAATATCGAATTCATCTGCATTGAATTCTGGGAAGAAGACATCTCCGTCTTCAACGACAGTATCAACTTCTGTGATATACATCGTATCAACCAGTGGAAGTGCCTCTTTGAACAGCCCATATCCACCGGAGATATAGACATTTCCCTCTTTTACAGCATCAAGAGCTTCCTGTAAGGAATGAACGGTAAGCAGGTTTTCACCGGAGTAATTGGCAGTATTTGACACAACGATATTCATTCGGTTCGGGAGAGGATGTCCGATCTCTTCATATGACTTACGTCCCATAACCACAGTATTCCCTGTTGTCAGTTCTTTAAATTGTTTCTGTTCTCCTTTGATCCGCCATGGGATCTGGCCGTTTTTTCCGATTACATTATTTTTTGAACGTGCGACGATTAATCCTATCATAGTATGGGTTCCTTTCTCAGATGTCATATTTATTTTTCAGCATACCTGATCTTACGAAAATCAGCAAGTGGATTGCTGGTTTAAGCATGCCAGTTGTTGTTTCAGATATTCATATCTTAAACGTTTTTCTTCTTTTGCAAAATGTACTTCACGGAACTGCTCAGGATTGTTCTTATAAGAAAGAGTCTCATCACCAAACTGTTCACTGGTCAGGTCAAATATATGACCGTTGACATTGTTATAGCAATGATAGTTTCCGCCGGGACGCAGGATGCCATACACCTTGCCGCCAAAGATGTCCTGAACCAGAAATGCTGTGATAGAACACTGCCCCAAGGTTTTATTCTCCGGTGTCCAGCCATCACGTAGTCTTGGTGCGCAAGTATCAGCGCACCAGATATCAGATAATCTGTCATACAGATCCTGTGGTGTATGGATTCCTTTATACTTGTTTGTTATGGCAGGAACGGTTGCCTGTTTCCAACCATAGAAGTTGTAGGTCTTCATTTTCAAATATCTCCTCATTTGCTATTGAATGAAATGTGTTGCTTTTGTTTGGATTTATAAATGATATTTATAGTATACGTTTCAGTTTGCAGTTCTCGATTCCTGCACTCCAGAATTCTGACAGCGGGATCCCTTTGACCTGACAGATGATACTGGAATTCATAGCTCCATGTCCGACAATCAGGACATCCTTTCCTTCGTCTAATTGTGGTTTTACAACCGCTTTTAGGAATTCTCCTGTTCTCGCAAATAGCTGTTTAAAGCTTTCTCCACCATCCTTTGGAACTTTATAGTTTGCCGGATCAAGAAAGAGATCTTTTATTGGACAGCCGGGAGTAGTTATGCAGTTTGCGGTTCCTTCATAGCTGCCAAAACTCATTTCTTTTAACCGGTCGTCCGTTATGATCGGAATGTTCCGCCCTTTTAATACGATCTCGGCTGTTTCCTTTGCTCGGATAAGGGGAGAGCAGTAGCAGATATCAAAATGGATATCGGCATATTCTGTTCTGGCATGCTCCGCCATCTGGCGTCCTTCTTCATTTAATGGAATGTCTGTCCGACCTTGTAGTTTCCGCATGGCATTCCAGTCTGTTTTTCCATGTCGCATGATGTATAACATTGTTGTATCTCCTATAGATATAATTTTTTATCTTCCGAATGTCTGACAAGCATCCAATTCTCTTTCCTCAAATATCTTTTTAATATGTCTCGATATAGTTGATTTATCCCTTTGAAACAGTTCTGCCATCTGGTCAAGTGATAACCAGACTGTATCATTTCCAAATTTCTCATATTTTCTCGTTGCTCTTATCTTTCACCATGTTTTCCGTTTTAATATAGTATGCCAACAGCCTAAGGACATAATCTGGAGCATTACACATTCCTCTTTCCTACGCTGTCTTTGCACTTCGTGCACGCCAATCGTGGACAGCTATCGCATGGTCAGTGCTAATGCTTCTCTGCGTCGCTAACGCTCCTTGACAAGGTTCAAGGAGGTTCTGCTCTCGCTTCGCTCGCCAGAACAACTGCGTTTCTAAGTTCAGACTTCGTGCGTTGCACTTGTCTTCTCTAAGAGAACGCAAGTTTCAGCAGTAGCCCGCATCCAATCGAACTTCGTTTTTAACTCGTTCTCTTGGGCGTGCCTTGCATGGTCCTCCGTAATCTGCTCTCACTTCGCTATGCTCGTGACAGCAGAACTACGGACTCAACGTGCCCGGTGTGGCCAAACTGGTCGACGACAGCGACTTTTTCGAGGTGGTAGCCGGCGGGAGTGAGGATGGCGATGTCACGGGCAAGGGTTGCGGGATCGCAGCTTACATAGACAAGCCGTTTTGGATTCATCCGGATCAGGGTGTCAAGGAGTACCTTGTCACAGCCTTTTCTTGGTGGATCGACAACGACGACATCTGCATGGGAACCATCGCCGCCTTTTTCGTAAATGGCAGGAACGACTTCCTCCGCTTTTCCGGTAAAGAATTCGACGTTGTGGATATCGTTAAGTTCCGCATTTTTACGGGCATCCAGGATTGCCTGAGGAACGATCTCCACACCGTATACCTGTTTTGCTTTCTGAGCAAGAAACAGGGAGATGGTTCCGATGCCGCAGTACATATCCCAGACGGTTTCCTCGCCGTTCAGATCTGCATATTCCAATGCTTTTTCATAAAGTACCTTAGTCTGCACAGGGTTTACCTGATAGAAGGACAGAGGTGAAATCCGGTATTTTACATTGCCGATATAATCTGTGATGTATGGACTGCCCCACAGTGTTTTGCAGGTTGGTCCAAGAATCTTATTTGTTTTTTCTGTATTGATGTTCAGGCAGATTGAAGTCATTCCGGAAATTTTTGTCAGACGGGAGATGAGTTCATCTGCATGAGGTAGTTTTTTTCCATTTACGATGAGACAGACCATAACTTCGCCGGTTGTAAACCCAACACGAGTCAGAATATGACGTACCAGACCCTGTCCGGTTGTTTCGTTATAAGTGGAAATGTTATATTCCGTGAGAAATGCACGGATGATCGGCAGAATCTGATCATTTACTTCTGCACCGATCGCACAGGTATCGGAATCGATGATCGAATGGGTTCTGCCGGCATAGAAGCCGATCACGATATTGCCGTTTTTGTCTCTGCCAACCGGAAACTGTGCTTTATTTCGATAGTGGTATGGTTCTTTCATACCATAGATTGGTTCCATCAGAGTATCGGGATTCTCAATCTTGCCGATCCGGCGCAGACATTCTCTTACTTTATTCCATTTGTATTCCAACTGCTTCTCATAGGAAATGTGCTGAAGACTGCATCCACCACAGCTCTTTGCGACTGGGCAGACCGGAGTTACGCGGTAAGGGGATGGTGTGATCAGGCGAACCAGCCGTCCGTAGGCGATCGATTTTTTTGCTTTCATGATCGAGATCTCGGCTACGTCACCGATCACTGTATCTTTGACAAATACAGTGATATTCTGCACGTTATTTCCATCTTCGGATGAAGCTTTCGTGGAAATGTCTGTGCCTGTTTTGTTATTTGCTACATCAGAAAGAGAGAGATGGCCGATGCCTTCTCCCTCATTTCCCATGTCCGTTATTTCTATTGTATATATACTGTTCTTTTTAAGTTCCATAAAATAAATATCGTATCCTTTATTTTGTAGATCTGCGGATATTACTTTCTATCATTTTATTGTAACCAAGCCAGCCGGTCTCGTCCTTGCTGTCTAATGCTTCCATGAATGTCTGGATCTTGGCATCTGTATTATCGGCAAATGATAATGCAAGTGCTTCGATCAGGGCAGGCTTCTTTGGAGAGCCGTATTCCAGTTCGCCGTGGTGGGAGAGGATACAGTGCTCCAGTTCGTTTGCTTCCTTTGCAGGAAATTCCGGAACAGAATCACGAATCTTGTCGCGGATCATCATAGTACCCATTACGATGTGACCAAGTAACTGACCGGAATCTGTGTAATCATTTTCCGGGAATGTTGAAAGCTCATAGACCTTGCCGATGTCATGAAGCATGGCAGCAGTCAGGAGCAGGTCACGATTTAAGATCGGGTAGTATGTAGTGTAGTAGTCACACATGCTGGTAACTGCCAGAGTGTGCTCTAACAGACCGCCGACAAATCCATGATGAATGGATTTGGCAGCCGAATGCTTTTTGAATTCTTTTGCAAGAGCTTTGTCCTCTACAAAGAAGCTTTCCAGAAGCTTTTTGTAGTAAGGTTTTTCGATCGTTGCGATAATGCCAAGCAGCTTGTCAAACATTTCATCGACATTTTTCTTCGTGCATGGCATATAGTCGTTGATATCGTATTCCCCTTCTTCAGCGATACGGATCTTCTTAATTGTCAACTGGAGAGTGTTGTTAAATGAGGTAACCTGACCGTCAACCTTAACATAGTTCATGGATTCAAAATGCCCAATTCCGCTGTTCAGTTCCCAGATCTTACCATCCATTGTTCCGCTGGCATCTACCAGCTGCAGAGAATAGTAGGATTTACCTGATTTTGTCTTTCCTGTGATCTTGTTTTTGCAGAGGTAAACCTCTGAAACCATTTCGCCTTCGCGAAGCTCGTGTATATATCTCATAATGTAAGCCTTCCTGTTATTTTGTTCCGAAAATTCTGTCGCCGGCATCACCGAGACCCGGGCAGATGTAAGCATTTTCATTTAAGCATCTGTCAAGCTGACCAACATAGATCTGGATGTCCGGGTGATCCTTTTGAAGTCTTTCCAGACCTTCAGGAGCAGCGATGATACACATGAATTTGATATTCTTGCCGCCGTGCTGTTTGATAAATGAAACAGCTTCGGAACCGGAACCGCCGGTTGCTAACATTGGATCAACAACAAGGATTGTTCTCTGCTCGATCGGATCCGGCAGTTTACAGTAATACTCATGCGGCTCGTGTGTCTTCGGGTCTCTGTAGAGCCCAATGTGTCCAACCTTTGCTGATGGAACCAGAGCAAGGATGCCGCTTACCATGCCAAGACCGGCACGGAGGATCGGTACAACTGCCATCTTTTTGCCTGCGATCATAGGAGATTTGCAGGTTTCGATCGGAGTCTTGATCTCTACATCTTCTGTAGGCAGATCACGAAGTGCTTCGTAGCCCATAAGCATAGCGATTTCTTCTACAAGTGTACGGAATTCATTTGTTCCGGTGTTCTCGTTTCTTAACATTGATATTTTGTGTTTGATCAAAGGATGATTCATAATTGTGACATTACTCATATCGGTAACCCCTTTTCGTAAAATTTTTAACTGTGTATAATTCTACCATAAGACAACAGGAAATTAAACCCTGCGATACCGGAAAAATCAACGGAAATCATTTCAGACAGACATAAAAAATCATCGACCGCGCCAACAGAACAGTTTTTAGAATGATCAGGAAAAACTGTCGGTCGGCAGGACCGATGATTTTGTAAAATATAATATTAATCGTTGTAGTCCGGCAGATCGTTATAGTACATTTTGATCGCATTTGTGCTCTTTTCCAGAACTGCCATTGTCGATGGAAGAGGAACCGCGATCAGATCGTCGAATTCAAATTCACCAAGCTCCGGTCGGATCTCATATCCAAGATTTCGTTCGTTGATCGAGAAATCAGCTTGAAACTGGTAATTGTTCCCTCTGGCGTCCAAGCGGATCCATTTCTTGACATCCGGTTCAAATACTGCATTCAGTGCATGAAGTGCCAGCTTGTTATCATATGTGAATCGTTTGATCCTCTGGTAGCAGAATCCGGTGTAAATACCATTTGCACGCATCAGTGCGGCTAACAGATTTGCCTTTGAATAGCTGATACCGGTTTTCTTTTCCAGAACATCTGATGCAGAGATCGTGATCGTGGAATCTTTGGCGTCCCAGGTGTGATCAATTTCATCTCTGACAAAATAATATATGGTTTCTATTTTTTCGTAAACAGATCTGCAGTTTTTGGTAAGATCCATAGCCTTCTCCATAACCATGGGATTGTCGAAATCGACATATTTATCATACTGTAGATATGCTGCATCCCTATTTCTCTGTATTAGCTTCATGTTTACCTCCCAAAAGTATTACAAGTAAGATAAATGACAGAGGACCAATCTCTGAAACTCCAGCTATTTGTCGCTGGTTACTTGAAATATGTAGAACTTCAGATAATATGATTCATCTGCAGCCCACAGAATCGGATGATCAGGAGCCTGAGTACGGAATTCAACCTGTCTCAGTCGTTTGTGAGAGTTGGAAGCAGCCTGCCCGATGGTTTTTGTAAAGAGTTCATAGTCCATGAAATGGGAGCATGAACAGGTGGCAAGAAAGCCGCCATCTTTAACGAGCTTCATGGCTCTCAGATTTATTTCCCGATAACCTTTTACAGCGTTTTTAATTGAGTTGCGTGATTTTGTAAATGCAGGTGGATCCAGAATTACAACGTCGAATTTCTCGCCCTGTTCTTCCAGTTCAGGGAGCAGATCAAAGACATCTTTACAGATAAATGTAACCGAATCCTCCAGATGGTTCAGCTTTGCATTTTCCTGTGCCTGTTTGACCGCAAGTGCGGAAGCATCTACACCCAGTACGCTTGTGGCACCGGCAATTCCGGCGTTCAGCGCAAAAGAGCCTGTGTGTGTGAAACAGTCAAGAACTTTTGCATCCTTACAAAGACGCTGGATCGCAAGTCGGTTGTATTTCTGGTCAAGAAAGAAGCCGGTCTTCTGACCGTCTTTTACGTCAACAATATAGTGTACGCCATTTTCAATAATTTCCACGTTCGTGTCGAATTCATCCCCAATGAATCCCTTGAATGGCTGCATCCCTTCATTTATTCTAACTTTAGCATCGCTACGCTCATAAACACCTTTGATTATTATACCATCTGATTTAAGGACATTTTTTAAAATATTTATTAACAAATTTTTAACTCTGTCAATTCCAAGTGCAAGTGACTCAACGACCAGCACATCTTCAAATTTGTCAATCACAATACCGGGCAGGAAGTCTGCCTCGCCAAATACGATACGGCAGCTGCTTGTATCTACGGTTTTCTTACGATAATCCCATGCTGCCTGCAGACGCATGCGGAAGAAATCTTCATTGATCTCGGTATCGACGTGACGTGTCAGCATACGGACAGTGATCTTGGAATTCGTATTGATAAATCCCTTTCCCATCGGATATCCGTCAAAGTCTTTTACAATGATGATATCTCCGTTTTCAAAACTCCCCATGATGGTATCTATTTCATTGTCATAAATCCAGGCGCCGCCGGCTTTGATGGTTCTGCCCTCGCCCTTCTTTAATGTTACGATTGCGCTCATGTTACACCTCGTTCATTTTTTGATAAATCATAGTATATCATGGATGGCATGTTTTTTAAATCCGCTTTGCGGATGCAACAGTGGGAAGCAGAAGGTTCTTACAGAATAAAGAACAAATATTCGATTTGCTCTGTACTTTTTTTAAATGGAATGATATATTAGACAGAGAACAATAATAAGAATATTGATTGTATTTAGATAGATATATCAGGAGAACATAATGGATCATTTCAAATTAGTATCAGAATATCAGCCGACCGGTGATCAGCCGCAGGCGATCAAAGAGCTGGTGGATGGATTTAAAGAGGGAAATCAGTTTGAAACCCTGTTAGGTGTAACCGGTTCCGGTAAGACATTTACCATGGCAAATGTAATAGCACAACTGAATAAACCGACGCTGGTGCTTGCGCACAACAAAACGCTGGCGGCACAGTTATATTCGGAAATGAAGGAATTTTTTCCGGAAAATGCGGTAGAATATTTTGTTTCTTATTATGATTATTACCAGCCGGAAGCATATGTGGCATCGACTGATACTTATATAGCGAAGGATTCTGCGATCAACGATGATATTGACAAGATGCGTCACAGTGCAACAGCGGCCTTGATCGACAGAAAAGATGTTGTGGTCGTATCCTCGGTATCCTGTATTTACGGTATCGGTGATCCGGATGAATACCGGGAGCAGATGCTGTCGCTCCGTGTCGGAATGATCAAGGATCGGGATATGGTGATCGATGAACTGACGGATATCCAGTATGTCAGAAATGATATGGATTTCCACCGTGGAACATTCCGTGTACACGGGGATGTGCTGGAGATCCTTCCGGTATCGACATTTGAAGATGCTGTGCGTGTTGAATTCTTTGGTGATGAGATCGACCGTATCTGTGAATTTGATCCGTTGACTGGGGAGATCAGGCGCAGCCTGAATTTTACCTGTATCTTTCCTGCTTCTCATTATGTTGTCGGACATGAGAAGCTGGAACGTGCACTTACAAAGATCGAAGCGGAATTGGCTGAACGGGTACAGTATTTTAAGGAAAATGATAAGCTGATCGAAGCGCAGCGGATTGAAGAACGGACAAATTTTGATATAGAGATGATGCGGGAGACAGGCTTCTGCTCCGGTATCGAGAATTATTCAGGACCATTATCCGGCAGAGAATCCGGGGAGACTCCGAGCACATTGCTGGATTTCTTCGGTGATGATTTCCTGTTGATCATAGATGAGTCGCATATGACGATTCCGCAGGTCGGAGGAATGTATGCAGGTGATCGTTCCAGAAAACAGAATCTGGTGGATTATGGATTCCGTCTGCCATCCGCATTGGACAACCGTCCGTTAAACTTTGAAGAATTTGAATCGAAGTTAGATCAGGTATTATTTGTATCGGCGACACCATCCAAATATGAAGCAGAACATGAGCTGCTCCGGGCCGAGCAGATCATTCGACCGACCGGATTGCTGGATCCACCGGTGGATGTCCGTCCGGTAGAAGGACAGATCGACGACCTGATGTCAGAGATATTGAAAGAGACAGAACAGGGACACAAGGTTCTGGTTACAACACTTACAAAACGTATGGCAGAGGATCTGACAGATTTCCTGCGTGAGAATGGCATTAAGGTCAAATATCTTCATTCTGATATTGATACAATGGAGCGTGTAGAGATCGTGCGTGATCTCAGAATGGGTGTATTTGACGTATTAGTTGGTATCAACCTCCTTCGTGAGGGACTTGATATTCCGGAGATCACACTGGTGGCTATCCTGGATGCAGATAAAGAGGGCTTCCTGCGTTCGGAGACTTCATTGATCCAGACGATCGGACGTGCTGCGAGAAATTCAGAAGGTCATGTTATCATGTATGCAGATATGATGACAGACTCCATGAAACGTGCGATCTCGGAGACAAATCGTCGTCGAAAGATTCAGGATGCTTATAATAAGGAACATGGGATCATACCGAAGACGATCCAGAAGAGTATCCGTGATCTTATTACAAATGAAGTCACAGAAGATAAACCGGTTGTGGATGCAGAGAAAGATATTGAATCCATGACAAAGAAAGAGCTGAAAGCAATGATCGATAAGCTGACAAAGAAGATGAACATGGCAGCCGCCGACCTGAACTTTGAAATGGCAGCGATCGTCCGTGATGAGCTGAAAAAATATAAAGAAGCTTTACGAGATTATGATAAGTAGAAAATACAATACAGATCATGCTGTCGTACTAATTGAAAGTGTATAAACATGTATGATCATATTATTATTTGTTTGAATATTAGTTGTTAAACTAATATGAAAGATATCATTACTATTATGAAGTAAGCCTTATCCGAGGCCGGTACTTAAGTTGCGTTTTTTGCAACTTTATGTACCGCTGCACGAGGATACGAGCGGAAGCGTCTTACGGAATAATATGTAATGTATCTTTCATATTGTATAAAAGTAATAATAAATATAATGATCATACATGTTTATAAGATTCAAATAAAATGAGCAGAAAGAAGGTCAACCGAAATGGGTGATATTAAGTATATTACGATTAAAGGTGCAAAAGAACATAACCTGAAGAATATAGATGTGAAGATTCCGAGAGATAAATTTGTCGTTGTGACAGGTCTGTCCGGTTCGGGCAAATCCTCACTGGCATTTGATACGATCTATGCCGAAGGTCAGCGACGCTATATGGAGTCCTTATCTTCCTATGCAAGACAGTTCCTTGGACAGGCAGAGAAGCCGGATGTCGAGAAGATCGAGGGCCTGTCGCCTGCGATATCGATCGATCAGAAATCGACAAATAAGAATCCGAGATCCACAGTCGGAACAGTAACGGAGATCTATGATTATTTCCGTCTGTTATATGCAAGAGCAGGAATCCCACACTGTCCGAAATGTGGAAAAGTGATCAGCAAACAGAGCGTGGATCAGATGGTAGACGATATCATGCAATTGCCGGAACGGACAAAATTCATGGTACTCGCACCGGTTATAAGAGGCAGAAAAGGGGAACATGTGAAGCTGTTGGAGAAGGCGGCAAAGAGCGGTTTTGTCCGTGCGATCATTGATGGCAGTATGTATGAGTTATCCGAGGAGATCAAGCTGGATAAGAATAAGAAGCATAATATTGATATTGTTGTGGATCGTCTGGTCGTTCGTCCTGATATGGAACGAAGACTGACAGATTCTGTAGAGACAACTCTGCGGATGGCAGAAGGTCTGATGAAGATTGAGGTTATAAATACAGATGGAGAAAATGAAATCTTGAATTTCTCTGACAGCTTTTCCTGCCCGGATTGTGGAATCAGCATTGATGAGATCGAGCCCAGAAGCTTTTCATTCAACAATCCATTTGGCGCATGTCCATGTTGTGCCGGTCTGGGATTTAAGATGGAATTTGATCCGGATCTGATGATCCCGGATACCAAGCTGTCGATCAATGAAGGGGCAATTGTTGTGCTGGGCTGGCAGTCCTGTAATGATGGAAAGAGTTTCACAAATGCAGTACTTCGTGCATTGGCAGAGGAATATCATTTCTCACTGGACACACCATTTCAGGATTACAGTGATGAGATCAAAGATCTGTTATTATATGGCAAGAACAGCCGTCCGGTAAAGGTTCACTATAAAGGACAGCGTGGAGAAGGCGTCTATGATATTACATTTGAAGGACTGATCAAGAATGTCCAGCGAAGATATCGGGAGACCGGAGGTGAGACGACCAAGGCCGAGTATGAGACTTTTATGACGATCACGCCATGTGAAGAATGTAAAGGAAAACGTCTGAAACCGACAGCACTGGCTGTTACGATCGCCGATAAGAATATTGATGATCTGACCAGAATGTCGATCGAGGATCTTACAAACTTTATGGATAATATTAAGTTGACAGACCGGCAGATGCTGATCGGCGGGGCAGTTTTAAAGGAGATCCGGGCGAGACTGCATTTTCTGATCGATGTAGGCCTTGATTATCTGGCACTTTATCGTTCTACAGGCACATTGTCCGGTGGAGAGGCACAGCGAATCCGTCTGGCGACACAGATCGGTTCCGGGCTTGTGGGAGTTGCTTATATTCTGGATGAACCAAGTATTGGTCTGCATCAGAGAGATAATGATAAGCTGATCGGAGCATTGGAGCATTTGCGTGATCTTGGAAATACTCTGATTGTGGTAGAGCATGATGAAGATACGATGCGTGCAGCAGATTATATTATAGATATCGGTCCGGGAGCCGGTGAAAATGGTGGTTATGTTGTTGCGGAAGGTACAGCAGAGGAGATCATGAAAAATGAGAACTCGATTACCGGTGATTATTTAAGCGGAAGAAAAAAGATTCCGGTACCGGAGGTACGAAGAAAGCCAACGGGCTGGCTGACCGTTCAGAATGCGTATGAGAACAACCTGAAGCATATTGATGTGAATATACCACTGGGTATTATGGTATGCGTGACTGGTGTATCCGGTTCGGGAAAGAGCTCACTTGTAAATGAGATCTTATATAAGAAGCTGGCGAGAAGACTGAACAAGAGCCGTATCAAACCGGGACATCATGATCACATCGTGGGTTACGATGCACTCGATAAGGTGATCAATATCGATCAGTCACCAATCGGAAGAAGCCCGAGATCGAACCCGGCAACCTATACAGGTGTATTTGACATGATCCGTGATCTGTTTGCAAATACAAAGGATGCCAAGGCAAGAGGATATAAGAAGGGAAGATTTTCATTCAATGTATCGGGTGGACGATGCGAAGCCTGCCGTGGTGATGGTATCATCAAGATCGAGATGCATTTCCTGCCGGATGTCTATGTTCCTTGTGAGGTATGCGGCGGCAAGCGGTACAATCGTGAGACACTGGAAGTAAAATATAAAGGTAAGAGCATTTATGATGTTCTGGATATGACTGTGGATGAAGCCTGCGAGTTCTTTGCAAATGTTCCAAGCATTCTGCGAAAGATCGAAACGTTAAAGGATGTTGGCCTGGGCTATATCCGTCTGGGACAGCCATCTACCACTTTATCCGGAGGAGAGGCACAGAGAGTAAAGCTTGCGACGGAGCTTGCCAGACGTGGAACCGGAAAGACGATCTACATTCTGGATGAACCGACGACCGGACTTCATTTCGCCGATGTTCATCGTCTGGTGGATATTCTTCGCAGACTTAGTGACAGTGGAAATACCGTAGTTGTTATCGAGCATAATCTGGATGTTATAAAGACTGCCGATTATATCATCGACATGGGACCGGAAGGCGGTGTTCGCGGTGGAACAGTGATCGCACAGGGAACACCGGAGGAGATCGCAGAATGTGAGAATTCATATACCGGACAATATCTGAAGCGGTATTTATAAAGTGTGAAGATAGAGAATACAATTAAGCTCTTATATAGATATCAGTTTTATAGAATGTGTAGAATTGATATAGAGGAATTAGAGATATAGAAATTTGGAAACATAAGGAATTAGCAACATGAGGAATGATAAGATCATTGGCGCATTGATCGGCCTTGTAGGTGCGGCCGGTAATTCCGGCTGGACAGAGAAAACAGATCAGACGATCGCAAGTGCGTTATTACAGGAAGACAATGATGAGACAATAGAGGAAATACACCGGGAGAAATACCGACTTTCTCCCGGGTGTTCCACCTGTACGGCTCCATGCGGGAATACATCTGATTATGATATGAGCTGTTTCTGGAATGGCAGCCTGGAAGAACAGAAGCGTAAGCATGACATAATCAATGAATTACAGCAGGTGGCAGAACAGTATAACAGCGGAAATCTTAAGAGATTACCTGAGGTCTGTTTCCGTGCACTTGCATGCTTTTCCTATGGCATGGACGAAGCTGCATACGAGTCTTTAATGAGCGACTTCCATAATATAGCCGAAACTGTTTAAGAGTAGAACTGCAGATAGAGTTACAGTTATATCTTAGCGTTTATGTTCTATATAGATTTGCTTTTCAGGTAGCCAAGGCTGACAAATAACACTACGACTTCAACGATCGGCATAACAAACCACAGGCTGGATGCACCCAGACACAATGGAAATACAAGGATACAGATACTGCTTAAGATGATATTTCGGAGCAGTGAGATGCACAGGGATTGTGCAGATCGCAGTATCGCCTGTAAATAGTAAGAAGTCAGCAGGTTAATGCCAAATGGCAGGAATGCAAAAAAGTAGGTTCGTATACCCAGATTTGCAATATCAGTCAGTGTTGGATTCATTTTAATAAAAATACGACAGACCGCAGTCGGGAATAAGATTCCACTAAGCGAGAAGATGGCACCCATTATAAGGATAGTGGTATATGCCATCTTTTTTATTCCTTTGATTCGGACCCCATTTCCTGCACCATAATTAGTAGAGATAACAGGCTGGATCGACTGACCGACTCCGGTAAACAGGGAGTTGAACAGGATTACACAGTTTGAGATCACGCTGTAGATCGAGAGTGCATTTTCACCGCAGTATTTCAGGATCTGGATATTAAACAGCAGTACGATGAATCCATTTGCAAATTCATTGAAAAAACTTGGGATACCACCGACAATAATATGACGGATACTGGGAATCGTGTGAATCGGTCGGATGAAATGAAGACCGTTTTTGCGTGAGAAAAAGTGTGAGCCACCGACAATTACCTGGATAGTCATACCGAGAACGGAAGCGAATGCGGCACCGCCCATTCCCATATGCATAGGAAATACAAAAATGATATCCAGTGCGATATTTACGACGCCGCCAAGCAGAACTCCCGCCATTGCACGGTTTGGATCATTGTCGGCACGGATAAAGATTGCTACATAATTTGAAAATACAGCAACCGGAAGGAAAATGTTGATATAACGCATGTAGGACATGGCGTATGGGAATAAGGTGTCATTTGCTCCCATCAGATGAAGCAGCTTAGGCATGCAGGTGGCATAGATCAGCCATAATAGGGTAGTAACAGCCGTAATCAGGAAAAAAGAGATTGTAAAATAACGATTGGATTTCTGATGATTACCACTTCCCCTGTGAACACTCATCTGTACAGAGCCGCCGACACCAAACAGGATTCCGGTTGACATCAGGATGCAGAGAAGTGGTGTTGTAATACTTAGGGCAGCAAGAGCATCTGCGCCGACACCTTTTCCAATGACGATCGCATCTGTCAGTGTATAAATAGACATAACCATGGCACTTCCAAGTGATGGTATCAGAAATTTGAAGTATAATTTTTTCAGATTGTCTTTTAATAAATCCATTATAAGTCCTCCTATGCTGTGCTGTTCACAAAAAAAGAGCCAGATAAGATAATCTTATCTGGCTCATAACATTCATGTCCATCCGGGAATCCTGAATAACATTCAGAACACCTTGCAAGGTATATCATATATACCGTCCGATTCGTGCCTATTATACCAAGTTGATAGAAAATGTCAATCAATTTTATGGCATTTTTTGTATGCGGGTGTTATAATAGCATCCGCAAAAAACACAGTGAGGTAGGAATAAATGAATTTTATTAAGAAAAACTGGATAGGAATTCTGGTGTGTTTTATCATAGCAGTTCCTTCATGGTTAATTGGAAAACGGTTTCCGGTTGTCGGCGGACCGATCATTGCGATATTAGCCGGTATGTTGATCGCACTCGTATGGACGGATAAGGGAAAGGCAGAAGCCGGTATCAAATGGACATCAAAGATTGTTTTGCAGACAGCCGTTGTATTATTAGGATTTGGCATGAATCTCGGAGTAATCCTGCAGACAGGAAAACAGTCGCTTCCGATCATTATCTGTACGATCGGTACATCCTTATTGATCGCATGGATCCTTCGAAAGGTGATGAAGGTTCCGGCAAATACTTCGATTCTTGTCGGTGTTGGATCTTCTATCTGTGGTGGTTCCGCAATCGCAGCAACAGCACCGGTTATAGATGCAGATGACGATGAAGTCGCACAGGCTATTTCTGTTATCTTTTTCTTTAACGTGCTTGCGGCTATCTTCTTCCCGATCATAGGAAAAGCAATAGGATTTGATACGGCATCCGGTGATGCATTTGGAATATTTGCGGGAACAGCCATCAATGATACATCTTCTGTAACAGCGGCGGCATCAACATGGGACAGCATGTGGAATCTTGGAAGTGAGACTCTCAATAAGGCAGTAACGGTAAAACTGACCAGAACACTGGCAATTATACCGATCACATTAGTGCTTGCGGCAGTTCGTGCAAGACAGGCGGCAAAGACAGAGCAGAAGACAAATGGATTCAGCTTGAAAAAAGCATTTCCTATGTTCATTCTGTATTTTGTGATCGCATCTATAATCACAACGATCTGTATCAGTCTGGGCGTAAATGCGGATGTATTTGCACCGTTAAAGGAGCTGTCCAAATTCTTCATTATCATGGCTATGGCGGCGATCGGGTTAAACAGCAATGTTATTAAGCTGATCAAAACCGGTGGCAAGCCGATTTTGCTAGGTGCATGCTGTTGGATCGGCATTACCTTGGTCAGCCTGCTTATGCAGCATGTTATGGGAATCTGGTAAAAGCATGTAAGAACGCCCTTGGGGCATATATGGCAGAAAACCTGTAACAGCAATATGCCCCATATGGTTTATACAACAGAACACAAGTGGTCTGTGAAATAAATCCATATGGGGCATATTATTGTTATACGATATTCGTATTACGAAAGAAATTAGTCGTTAGCTTTGCCAACTGATCCGAAAAGTTCCATCTTTTCTTTAACAGTAGCCTTGATAGCTTCGAAACCAGGAGCAAGAAGCTTTCTAGGATCAAATCCCTTACCTTCAAGATCCTTACCAGCCTCGATGTACTTTCTTGTAGCATCTGCGAATGATAACTGGCACTCTGTGTTAACATTGATTTTTGAAACGCCAAGTGAGATAGCTTTCTTGATCATGTCAGCAGGGATACCTGTACCACCGTGAAGAACTAATGGCATAGTACCTGTCTTCTGCTGGATAGCATCAAGTGTTTCGAATGAAAGACCCTTCCAGTTTGCTGGGTACTTACCATGGATGTTACCGATACCGGCAGCAAGCATATCTACGCCAAGATCAGCGATGATCTTACACTCTTCTGGATCTGCGCACTCGCCCATACCAATAACACCGTCTTCTTCACCACCGATTGAACCAACTTCACACTCGATAGAAAGACCAAGCTGATGAGCAACATTAACAAGCTCTGTTGACTTAGCAAGGTTCTCTTCGAATGGATAGTGTGAACCATCGAACATGATAGATGTGAATCCGGCCTTAACACACTTGTAGCATCCTTCATATGTTCCGTGATCAAGGTGAAGAGCTACAGGAACTGTAATTCCTAAAGAATCGTGCATAGCCTTAACCATAGCTGCAACTGTTTCAAATCCAGTCATATACTTTCCAGCGCCTTCTGAAACACCAAGGATTACAGGAGACTGAAGTTCCTGAGCTGTAAGAAGAACAGCCTTTGTCCATTCAAGGTTATTGATGTTAAACTGACCAACGGCATATTTTCCAGCCTTAGCCTTTTCCAACATTTCTTTTGCTGAAACTAACATTATAAATTCCTCCATTATAAAAATTATTTTGGGCTTTCATCTGCCCGAATTGTCCACATTTATAATGTAAAAATCCGGTTAGATAACCCTACTCTGTCGCCATTATACATTATTTATTTCCAAAATAAAAGCCATTTACAAAAACTTGATAAAAATAAAAAAATACTGCGCCATAATAACCCTGATGTCGCAGCGTAGTATTTTATCATTATGTAAAACATTTATAAAAGAATCCGCCATTTCCTTGAAATGCTAAAACTGGGATGGTAAAATTTTTATAATATAATTCGTGGAGGAAACAATATATGCTTCAGTTAAAGAAGATTGTGAAGGACTATCAGACCGGAGATGAAGTGGTAAAGGCGTTAAAAGGCATTTCCATTAATTTCAGAAAGAATGAATTCGTATCGGTACTTGGTCAGTCCGGCTGTGGTAAGACAACGCTTCTTAATATTATAGGCGGACTTGATCAGTATACGAGTGGTGATCTGGTTATCAATGGCAGATCAACAAAAGAATTCAAGGCAAGAGACTGGGATTCATACCGGAATAATTCGATCGGTTTTGTATTCCAGAGTTACAATCTGATTCCGCATCAGACGGTTCTCGCAAATGTCGAGCTGGCGCTGACCTTATCCGGTGTATCCAAATCCGAGCGTAGAAAACGTGCAAAAGAGGTGTTGGAAAAGGTTGGTCTGGGCGATCAGATCTATAAGAAGCCGAATCAGATGTCCGGTGGACAGATGCAGCGAGTAGCGATCGCCAGAGCATTGATCAATGATCCTGATATCCTGCTTGCAGATGAGCCGACCGGAGCCCTGGACTCCGAAACCAGTGTCCAGATCATGGAGCTGTTAAAGGAGATCGCAGAAGAAAAGCTGGTCATCATGGTAACACACAATCCGGAGCTTGCAGACAAATATTCTACAAGAATCGTGAAGCTGTTAGATGGTAAGATCATAGATGATTCCGCACCATTTTCAGATGAAGACGAAGCGAAAGAATCAGAAGAAGCATATGCACCGAGAAAGACATCTATGTCTGTATTTACGGCATTTTCCCTCAGCTTTAATAACCTGCTGACGAAGAAAGGACGAACCCTTTTAACGGCATTTGCCGGAAGTATCGGTATCATCGGTATCGCGCTGATTCTGTCATTATCCAGTGGATTCCAGGGCTATATCAATGATGTGCAGGAGGAAACCCTGTCATCCTATCCAATCGAGATCCAGAAAAAGGCAATGGATTATTCTGACCTGATCTCGGAAATGGCGGGTAATACAAAGGAAGAAGATCTGAGTGATCATGACCCGGATCGTGTATACTCTGGTGATGTCATGGGCGATATGATGGTGTCCATGCTCTCAGAGGTAAAGGAAAACGATCTGGAAACATTTAAGAAATATATTGAAGATGATACAAATGGATTCAAGGATATCGTGAGTGATATCAAGTATACCTATGATACTCCGATGTATGTATTTAACGAAAATGCAGCAGGCGGTACACAGCAGGTAAATCCAAGTATCATGATGCGAGAGATGGGATTTGGCGATATGGAAGAATCCCAGAAATCCCTGTCAGGCTTCATGTCGGCATTCAGTTACGGAAATAATTCCATGGATATGTGGAAGCAGTTAATGAGTAATCGGGAGCTGTTGGAACAGCAGTACGATGTGCTTGCAGGACACTGGCCTCAGAATAAAAATGAAGTTGTACTGGTCGTTGATAAGAATAACGAGATCAGTGATTTTACCTTATATACATTAGGTGTCAGAAATGCTTCTGATCTTGGAGAGATGGTTCCGAAGATCATGGCAGGTAAAGATTACGATGCACCGGAGGAAATGAGCTTCTCCTATGATGATCTTTTAAATCTCAAATTCAAGCTCATTCTGCCGAGTGACATTTATCAAAAAAATGCAGACGGAACATGGGCAGACAAGAGTTCCGATGAAGATTATATGGCAGATGTGATCAGCAAAGGTCTGGATATTCAGGTTTGTGGTATCATCCGTCAGAGCGAATCCTCTTATGCAGCATCGATCGATGCGGGAATGATCGGTTATACCGCTGAACTTGCAGAGTATGTTGTATCCGAAAATGAAAAATCGGAGATCGTAAAACGGCAGCTTGACAATCCGGATACCGATGTATTTACAGGACTTCCGTTTTCAAACGGAGAAGATATCGACATGAGTCAGGTGGACATGCAGCAGATCGTTGCATCCATGAACCTGTCAGAGGAACAGCAGGCATATATTTCACAGATGTCTGATGAGCAGTTATTTGAAATGTTAAAGGAACAGGGCTATTTTGCACAGTCTACCGCAACCTATGATGATAATATCGAGAAGCTTGGATTTGCGGATCTGGCAAAGCCGTCCGTTATCAGCCTGTATTGTTCAGAATTCGCGGACAAGGATAAGCTGACAGATCTGATCGACAAATATAATGATTCACATTCAGACAGCGAGATCACTTATACCGATTATATCGGGCTGATGCTATCTTCCGTTACGAAGATCATCGATGCGATCACTTATGTATTGATCGCATTTGTAGCTATCTCGTTGATCGTATCATCGATCATGATCGGAATCATTACCTATATCTCTGTACTGGAGAGAACGAAGGAGATCGGTATTCTTCGAAGTATCGGAGCGTCGAAAAAGGATATTTCCCGTGTGTTTAACGCAGAGACATTTATTATCGGACTGGTATCCGGTGCGATCGGTATTCTGGTTACGGTGCTGTTAAATATCCCGATAAGCAAGGTGATAGAGAAATTTGTAAATGTGCCAAATGTATCTTCACTTCCGGTAAAGGGTGCGGTGATCCTTGTGATCATTAGTGTTGTGCTTACTTTGATCGGCGGTCTTATCCCATCTAAGATGGCAGCGAAGAAAGACCCTGTAATAGCACTTAGAAGTGAGTAACAGATAATTGTGAAATTAAAAATTATAAGTTATATATGAACAGTTTGAATTACCAAAACAGTGGCATTTGAGTCCGCCGGTCCTTAGATGGTGCATTAGCAGCATCTTAGTACCGTTGCAGGGCTAACTGAGACCTTAGCGAGGTTTACCGAGGTTAGTTCGAAGTTACACAGTGGGGAAACGAGCGGAAGCGTCCACTGGTTGGTAATGTCAATACTGTTCATATAAAAAAGAGAATATTTAATTCACAATTATCTGTCATGATAGAAAGGAGCGAGGCGGCATGAGTGCATATGTTGAGTTTAAGGATGTTAAGAAAATATATAAGACCGGCGAGGTTGAGATCCATGCTCTGCGGGATGTGAACTTCGAGATTGAAAAAGGAGAATTCTGTGTCATTGTTGGAGCGTCAGGAGCGGGAAAGACAACGATTCTGAATATCCTGGGCGGAATGGACACGCTGTCCGGCGGCAGTGTATATCTGGACGGAAAAGAAATCTCCGGGCTGAACAAGCGGCAGCTTACGGCATACAGGAGATATGATGTAGGATTTGTATTTCAGTTCTATAATCTGGTGCAGAATCTGACGGCACTGGAAAATGTAGAGCTTGCGGCACAGATCTGTAAGGACCCGTTAGATGCGGCAACGGTATTAAAGCAGGTAGGGCTTGAGGATCGTATGGCAAATTTCCCTGCACAGTTATCCGGTGGAGAGCAGCAGCGGGTAGCGATCGCCAGAGCACTTGCAAAGAATCCGAAGCTGCTTTTATGTGATGAACCGACCGGTGCGCTGGACTATAATACAGGAAAATCCGTACTCAAATTGCTTCAGGATACCTGTAGGAACACCGGAACTACGGTTATCGTTATCACACATAATCAGGCACTTACAGCAATGGCAGATCGTGTGATCACAGTTAAGAGCGGAACAGTAGAGAAGGTTGTTCTGAATGATAACATTAAAAATGTAGAAGATCTGGAATGGTAGGTATGTCTTATGAAATCAATGATGCGTCGTACGACATTTCGAGAAATTAAAAACAGTTTTGGACGGTTTGCAGCGATTCTCGCGATCATAGCGTTAGGTGTTGGTTTCTTTTCAGGCCTGAAGATGACCAAGCCGGCTATGGTAAAGACGATTACGGATTTCCTCAGTGATTCGGAATTCTATGATCTGCATCTGGTGTCTACGCTTGGCTATACAGATGAGGATGTGGAAGCATTTGCGGGTGAGGATGATGTCCGGTATGCAGAGGGCAGCTATTCATTTGATGTGCTTTATGATGGTATGGGTGATAATGAACGTGCACTCAAAACCTTGTCATTGCCGGAGCATGTGAATGACATCCGTCTGGTGGATGGCAGACTGCCGGAAGCGGATGATGAATGCGTAGTGGATGACAAGCTGACAGATGTGAGAATCGGTGATGTCATTACCGTGGCAGATACGAATGGTGATGCCACTGAGACAAAGCTCCGCTATAGGAAATTTACGGTTACTGGAACCGTACAGTCCTCCCTTTATATTAATTTTGAACGTGGAACGACTACTCTCGGGACCGGTAAATTAAGTGGATTTGTATATATGAAGCCGGAAGCATTTGACTGTGAATGCTACACTGACGTCTATGTCAGGTTTGATCAGGACTATGCGTTATACGATGATGCGTACGATACCTATATGGACGAGAAAAAGGATGCCTGGGATGCTATCTGTCATGACCGTGTTACGAAACGATATCAGGCGCTTTTGATGCAGACCGGGCTTACCGAAGATATGGTTGCCGGCGTAACCATAGATGACGCACCGGATGTCAGTTATTATATTCTTGGCAGGGAGACGAATGTCGGTTATGTCTGTTTTGAGAGTGATTCCGATATCGTGGATGGTGTAGCAAAGGTATTTCCGGTGTTCTTTGTATTGGTTGCTGTGCTTGTCTGTATGACGACGATGAATCGTATGGTCGAGGAACAGCGAACAATGATCGGAATGCTAAAGGCACTTGGATACAGTGAGCATACGATCATGAGCAAATATATGATCTATTCAGGGCTGGCAGCAGTTATCGGATGTATAGGAGGCTTTTTTGCAGGAACGTATGCATTCCCACGGGTAATCTGGAAAGCATATCATATGATGTATCTGAATATTAGCTTAAAATATATTGTAGACTGGAAGCTGGCAGGAATTGCTATGCTGGTATCTCTGGCATGTTCGGTAGGAACGACATGGTTTACCTGCCGGTATGAGCTGTCGGAGACTGCGGCAGGTCTGATGCGGCCGAAGGCACCGAAGGCGGGCAAACGTGTATTCCTTGAGAAAATATCATTTGTATGGAAACGATTAAAATTTCTGCATAAGGTATCGGTTCGAAATATCTTTCGGTATAAGAAGCGTTTCTTTATGATGGTAATAGGAATCAGCGGATGCACAGCCCTGCTTCTGACCGGATTTGGTATCAATGATTCGATCGCCGGCTTTGCAGATCGTCAGTATGATGAGATCCAGATCTTAGACGGAACGATGACCCTTGCAGAGAGTGTTGATGATGTAAAGAAAACGAATGCAGCTTCTGAGGAAAATCAGAAGGATCAGCAGGAAGCAACGCAGACGGGTTCGGAATCAGCGGCAGCCGGTGATCTGTATGATAAATTAGACAAATATATGCAGGACTATGATTTTGTTGGTGAGACAAGCTGGGATCTGATAGAGTCCGATGGCATTAAGAGCATTAATCTAGTTATTATGAAAGAACCGGAGCATTCGGACAAATATATGGATTTTCACAACAGTAAGAATGAGAAGGTCGCATATCCGGGCAAGGATGAGGCGGTTATCAACAGTGCTTTGGCAACCCGGTATGATCTGTCCGTTGGGGATACCATTACGATCCGGAACAGTGATATGAAAGAGATCAAGGCAAAGATTTCCGGCATCTTTGAAAATTATGTATATAATTATGTATATCTGTCGCCGGAAACATACATGGATCAGATGGGAGAAGCTCCGGTATATCATTCCGTCTATTTCAATCTGAAGCCTGATATGGATGCACATGAAGTGGCTGCCGATCTTATGAAAGAAAATGTAGTTTCTGCAGTAGTCGTGAATGGAGATATGCGCGAACGTATCAGCAATATGATGAAGAGTCTGGACTATATCGTTCTGGTCGTTATCCTGTCGGCGGCAGCACTGGCATTTATCGTGCTGTATAACCTGACAAATATCAATATTACAGAACGAATCCGGGAGATTGCAACCGTAAAGGTGCTTGGATTTTTCAGAAATGAAACCTCATCTTATGTGTTCCGTGAAAACTGGGTGCTGACGGCAATCGGAATAGCGGTCGGTCTGGTGCTCGGAGTATTTCTGCATAGCTTTGTTATGGATCAGATCCGTGTGGATATGGTTTCATTTGACACTTACATTTCACCGCTTAGTTATGTGTACAGCATTATTCTGACGTTTGCTTTTAATGGCTGTGTCAACCTGTTCATGTCGGTGAGACTGGAGCGGATCAATATGGCAGAATCCCTGAAATCAGTGGACTAAGGGAAAGCGTAAAAATGAAATCATGAAATATAGAAAACAGATACTGTATTGCGGTTGATGCAATGAAAAAAATACCATAAAGAACTGTGGGTGAACAAAAAGCCCGCAGATAGAAAAATATACAAATAAAAATATAGTGGCAGGAGGAAGAAAAAATGACAGTTACAAATGATATTAAGTACATCGGTGTGAATGACCATGAGATCGATCTGTTTGAGGGACAGTATATTGTGCCAAATGGCATGGCATATAATTCTTATGTGATCATGGATGAGAAGATTGCCGTTATGGATACGGTGGATCAGAATTTTACGGATGAATGGTTAGCAAAGCTGGAAACGGAGCTTGCAGGCCGGACACCGGATTACATCGTGGTTCAGCATATGGAGCCGGATCATTCGGCGAATCTTGCAAATTTCATGGAGAAGTATCCGACAGCAACAGTTGTTGCAACAGCGGCAGCATTTAACATGATGAAGAACTTCTTTGGAAAAGATTATGCTGATAGAAGAATGATGGTGAAAGAGGGAGATACCTTATCACTTGGAAAGCATGAGCTGACATTTGTCATGGCTCCGATGGTACACTGGCCGGAGGTTATGATGACCTATGACAGCACAGATAAGGTATTATTCTCCGCGGACGGCTTCGGCAAATTCGGAGCCTTGGATGTAGAGGAGGACTGGGCATGTGAGGCTCGCCGTTACTACATCGGAATCGTAGGAAAGTTCGGTGCACAGGTTCAGGCATTGTTGAAGAAGGCAGCAGGACTGGATATCCAGATCATCTGTCCGCTTCATGGACCGGTTCTGACAGAGAATCTCGGATATTATATCGGTTTATATGATACATGGTCATCTTATGGAGTAGAAACAGACGGTGTAGTGATCGCTTACACATCTGTCTATGGACATACAAAAGAGGCAGCAGAGCTTCTTGCAAAGAAGCTGACCGAAAAGGGATGCCCAAAGGTAGCAGTCAATGATCTTGCCCGCTGTGATATGGCAGAGGCAGTAGAGGATGCGTTCCGTTATGGCAAACTGGTGCTTGCAACAACGACCTATAACGGTGACATTTTCCCATTTATGAGAGAGTTCATCAATCACCTGACAGAGCGTAATTTCCAGAACCGCACGATCGGTCTGATCGAGAATGGCGCATGGGCTCCAATGGCTGCAAAGGTTATGAAGGGTATGTTTGAAAACAGCAAGAATCTGACATTTACTGATACAACAGTTCAGATCAAGGCGGCATTAAATGACGCAAGCCTTGCACAGATCGATGCACTGGCAGATGAACTGTGTAAATAATCGATTCTTATATAGAAGTATTGTTCTACCACTATGATAAAGAGGTCGTACATATAAATGACAGAATGGAGAAGCTATGAATCTGGTAAAAATCTGTGGAATCACAGAAGAACAGGAAGTTGAATATGTAAATGAAGCCGGCGTGGATTTTATGGGAATGGTGATGTTCTTTCCGAAAAGCAAGCGGAATATCACAGTAGAAAAAGCATCTTCCCTTATAAAAAAACTGAACCCTGCGGTCACATCCGTAGCGGTAACGGTAGAACCGACGCTCGATCAGATCCGGGAGATCGAAGCTGCCGGAATCCAGATGATCCAGATTCATGGGGATATCAGCCAGGAACTGCTGCAGGAGATCCATATTCCTGTTATCAAAGCATTTAATGTACATGATCTGTCTTCTTATGAGAAATATCATCAGGCTGATATAGTAAAAGGATATATCTTTGATGCACAGACACCGGGCAGTGGGAAGACCTTTGACTGGTCTGTACTTTCCGATATTCCGCACGATGAGAAGTTTGCACTTCTTGCTGGTGGTTTAAATCCTGACAATGTGGCAGAGGCATTTGCCGCAACTCATGTGGATGGTGCAGACACCAGCTCCGGTGTGGAGAACGACACCGGAATCGGCAAAGACCGGGAGAAGATCCTGAGATTTGTGGAGAATGTGAAGAATCAGTAGAAGATGTATTATTTCAGGCACTCTGTGGGCAGTGATACGTTTTTGAGCAGACATTGGTTATTTTCATTGACTGCTTGAAAGGTATCATGCTTATAGGGTGCTGTTTTATTGTGCGATTTGCAGCAATGCTTTTCGTATGTCATCCAGATAATTTCTTCCGACCGTCTGGGTCTGTTTATTTGCAAGATAGATCGTGGAGCCGGATAAGGAGGTGACATGATTTATATTGACAATGCAGGATTTGTGACACCGTATAAATGGTTCGGGCAGATGCTGTTCCATGTTTTTCAGCGAGGTTCGTTCTGTGTATAAGCCGGAAGCTGTTGTGATGCAGCAGTCATGCCCCAGCCTGCTTATGGAAATGATATCATTGAACGGAATCCGTGTGATGTTATTGTCCTTATGCAGGCAATAATAGTCTGAAGAATGCAGTGAAATATACTGATCCAGGCAACGTTCGATCGCTTCAGGTGAAACAGGTTTTAATAAATAGTTGATCGCCTGTGCCTGATATCCGTCAAAGACATATTCACGGAAGGCTGTAAGAAAAATAATATCTCCTTGATATCCGTTTTTCCTTAATTGTGTACAGATATCGATTCCATTTTTGATGTGATCATCGGCAGGTATATTCGTGTCGGCATTTTTCAGTTCAATATCGGAAAACAGCAAATTACAATCTTTCATAAATGCTGATCCTAAAATAGAAGTTTCATCGTGAAACCATTTGACAGAAACAGCATATTCCTTTTTCTCAGCCCAGTTATGTATAACTTCCGCTAATTGTTTATAATGTTTTGGAATGTCTTCCAGTACAGCGATATTTATATTCATCCGATTGGTTCATCCTTTCATTTAAGTGGCAATAATATCTGGATCATAAAGGTATCCGTCGTTGGTTGAATGTTAAAAATACCGTTATGATCGTTTACAATACTTTGGATTCTCGACAGCCCCAATCCATGTTCGGGTGTATCCTCTATGGTTTTCGTTGATAGGAAATGATTCTTCTTATCTATTCTGTAATATCCATTTGTCCGGTTGCTTATGACGATGGAAAGCATATTCTGAAATGGTTTCATCGAAAAATCAATCGAGCGTTGTTCTGTTTCCGGAAGCTGTTCACATGCTTCGATGGCATTGTCAAATAAATTACCAAGTAAGGAACATAATTCAATATCCGATAGCGGAATGCTGTCCGGCAGAAATACCGAGTATTCAACCTGAATCTGTGCAGATTTACATTGAATCAGTTTATTTGTGAGGATGCTGTCTACCGTGGAGTTGCCGCTCGCAAGAATGTAGTGGTTGTTATTTACGGTTGCGGTCAGGTCCCGGATAAATGCCTCTGCTTCCGGATATGCATGATTTACCATCAGGGCGTGAAGGGTGTCCAGATGATTGCTGATGTCATGCTTCAGATAGCGAAGCTCTGATATGGAGCTGATGATCTGGTCGTATTGCTTACGCTCCATTTCTGATAGGAGCTGTTGTCTGGACAACTGGATATTTTTCTCACGTTCTATGCCGAGATGGTACAGGTATATTGTCAGGGAGACAAATAAGATCAAGATCAGGAAACAGATGGCAGACAGAAGATCTGCATAGGTTTCCGGGCTTCCGGTATGGATATTTACCTGACCGGCAACGATAAGATTTTCAATCACGATGCATAAGACTGACAACAGAACGAAGATTATTTTTTCTGTTCGTGAGAGCTTGAAGGCTCTGGATGAGAAACAGAGCAGAATGGATGTCAATACCGTAAGGGTCAGAAGATACAGGATTGTAACCGGGCTTTGTACTGCATGATCCGTCAGCATCCCATCGGCATCTGTGTGCAGCCATTCCACAGGGAATATGGTCGCTGTGAATTTGGAAGCAAGTTCTACTATGCAGAATATAACGACCCAGAACAGATTGCTGATCTGGAACGTAAAGAATATACAGGTATACAGGTAATGTAAGACCAATAGTATAGTCAGGGATTTGATGATAACGGGAGCCTGCATGACATCCAGTAATAAGGCACATTCTGCCAATACGAGAACCGACAGGATCTGTAACAGATAAGAATATCTGAAGCTTCGCCGGTTTAATTTTCCATTTGCAAGTATCAGAAAAAGAAATGATACCCAGATATTTATAATAAATTCTGCAATATAGTCACTCAAAAATATCCCCTCGCTTTTCCATATCGTTTATATCCATTTCGATAAATCTACACTTCTACAATATTTATTGTAACATACCAGCCTTTCCTGTGAAGACTATAATTTCATTTCCGTATGTTGTTTGCATCCGGCAGGATGTTGTTTGCGCCGGCGCGTCTTGAACAGGGGAATGTGGATGATATGATGATGAAAAACCATTTACCTGCAAGGGATGATTTTTCAAGTGTATGGGGTGAGAGGTGGCTGCAAAATCATTTACTTGCATGGTTATTTAGGAAGGAGGGCATATCTATGATATTCGGACATGTATTAAAGAAACACATAAGCATGAATCCTGTCATATCCGGGTTGTTATTGTTGGGCGTTGTCATATGTGTATATTGCATCAGTATCATGCTGGGTTTGGCAGTTGGACAGTATCAGTTGGCTACCTGTAGCAATACGGAAGCATCTCTGACGATCGATATAGACGAGAAAAACGGTATAAATATGGATGAGATGTCTGCATATCTGAACAGCATCTCAAAAAAAGGGATGGTAAATGTATTATATTTCACAAGGTTGGAAAGTAAAAAAATATTGGTAGGCTGGGATGGAACAAAAGGAAACAATTGGTTTCCAATTACTTCAGGAAGTTTTTTTAACAAAGAGGAACAGGCAGCAGGTGAATATGTTGGTTTTGTATCTGATAATATGAAAAATGCAATAGCCGGAAGTGGAAGTTTTGAGGCAGGAGAGCATACATATGAAGTAATTGGTATGGGCTGGATCGTTCCATGGTCCTTCGCTTCAGCCAGATCATCACAGTCACAGATCGACATTTTAGGGGAAGAAGCCGGTGAGGAAATGCAATATATGTTGATCCCATATAAATGTTATAAAGAAGAATTTCAACCGGAACAGATACTGGCGCAATTCAATTATGCATCTTATGAGGTTTTGCAGAAATATGCAGAAAAAATACAGGATATGTTTCCATCGACGCGGGTATATTTACCCGATAGCAATTCCAATGATGTGCTGGAAGAAGGACGGACGCAATATGAAATACTTGCATTTCTTTTGTGTATGATCGCCGGGATAACAGTGATCAGACTCATGGCAGAGTGGATCACAACTTATAAAAAAGAGATCACCGTTTTGTGGTTGTGCGGGATGCCAAAAGTACGGTGTATGTTATTGATATATGGACACTGGCTTTTATATTATGGCGTTGGCAGTATCATTGCGATTATTCTGCAATATCTGACATTTCCATTACTTCAATATGTCTATGGAAATGCATTCCCAATGCCTGACAGCCTGATATATATATTAGCTGTTATGTTTGGATTTTCGATATTATGCACGTTAAGACCGATGGGAAAGGTGGTTCGTTTATATACAAAGGGGGAGATCGTATGAATTTTCTTCGGATATGCAGGTATTTATATACAAAGAAGTTGTTTGGGGAGATTGTTTTATTCATTCAGTTGATATGTATGCTTGAAATGTCATTTGTTGTATTAAAACCGGTCGATTCATATCTGATGGAGAAAAAGCAGGTAAAAGCGGCATATACATTAGACTTTGATTCTATGGTTCATTTTAGCAAGAATAATTCAATATATGCGCAGGAAATGGCCGGAAATGGAACTGCGGCAAAAGAGATTTATGAGCTGCTGCGGGAGTCGAACGGTGTGAAAAAAGTAGATCGATGTGCATTTGAAAATGGTATTTATATGCAGACGGATGGGAAGATGTGCAGCGCAAATCTGGTTATGTATTCAAGCGAAATGTTAGATATTATCAGATTAAATATAGAACCGGAAATTCAGGAAAATGTATCAGCAGGATGCATTCCTATATTGGTTAGCAGTTCAATGGCAGAGGAATTACCGGTTGGAACAAGGACAGAAATCAGTCTTGCTTTTGATGATACAATAAAAATATCATGTGAAGTAGCAGGCATCTTGCAGAGAGACAGTGCAGTTCCGGTGGTTTTTAGTTACGGAGATACCATGGAATTGGGAGATATGGCAGTTCCATCGAAAGATTTATCGGAATACAGATTTATTGTATTTGGCAAGGCTATGGATGAATTATTTGATCATTTGACAAATGTTAATTTCCTGATAGAACCGGAAGAACATGTATCGGGAGAAAATCTGGCAACCTCTTTGCAAAGTAAAATGAGAAATTATGGAACTTTAAATACTTACCGTACGATAGCAGCAGGAGCTTTTAAGAATATGCTGGAAGAAAATGCATGGTATGTGCTTGCATTTGCTTTGTTGACCTTGATCGCAGTGTTTGGATATGGAGGGTATCTGTATCTTATGATCGCACAGAAGAAAAATGAGTTTGCGGTATTTTATATATTAGGAATGACAAGAAAGAAGATGATAGCGGTTATTTTCTCATCCGGTGCAATTTTGCTGGCAGTGTCATTTGGAATAGCGGCACTTTTATATCCATGGTTTACAAAAACGGTATTAAAAATACAGGAGAGTTACGGATACACAGGGATATTTAGTTATGGATTTTCAGCAGGTGTGCTTTTGTTCATTCTGCTATTGAGCATATGGATGGGATTCCGGCGAACCGGAAAACAGGCAGAGATCGAATTATTAAAGGGTGGTGACTGATATGATCGAATTAGAAAAGATTGAAAAAATATATAATGCAGGAAAAGCAACCGAGACGCATGCATTAAAGGATATTAATCTGAGAATAGAAGAGGGGGATATGGTTGCCATTACGGGACCTTCCGGTTCCGGAAAATCAACTCTGCTGCATATTATTGCGGGAATTGATTCGCCGAGTTCCGGAGAATATCGTTTTTGTGGGAAACTGGTTTCTGATATGTCTGATAAAGAAAGATGCAGAATACGCAATCAAAAGATAGGGATGATCATGCAGGATTTTGGACTTCTTGGAAACGATACAGTTCTGCGAAATGTATGTCTGCCCGAAGTGATCGGAGGACGATATAACCGCAAATTTGAAAATAAAGCAAAGGAGATATTGTCGGCTGTCGGGCTTTCAGGACTAGAGCAAAAAAAGACAAATCAGTTATCCGGTGGACAAAGACAGAGGGTTGCGATCGCCAGAGCATTGGCAATGGATGCAAAAATAATCATTGCAGATGAACCAACGGGAGCGTTAGATTCTGAAAATACCGATAGTCTTATGGATTTATTGTTGGAACTAAACAGACAGGGGATAACGATCATTATCGTATCGCATGATCCAAAGGTTGCGATGCGGTGTCCGATCCGGTACAGGATAGAGGATGGAAGAATTGAATGAGTATATTTATCACCTGAAAATTGTTGAGTTTATAAAAATTACCACCTGAAAAATGTTATAGACGAACAAATTACCACCTGAAAAATGTTGATAAAATATAAATAAAAGCATATAATATTGGCATAACTGCTACGGATAAGTGCAAAGGTGGTATGAAGTTATGGAAAGAGATTTATTTATAAAGTTAGAAAAATGGAAGGATAAGAAAAAAAGAAAACCTTTAATTATCCAAGGTGCCAGACAAGTTGGAAAAACATGGATTATGAAGGAATTTGGTGCGCGATATTTTAAGAATACAGTATATATTAACTTTGATAATAATGAAATTATGAAAAGGGTATTTCAAATTGATTTTGATATTGCGCGTATTGTATCTGCTATTAAAATTGAGTATGGAAAAAGTTTTGAAGCAGCAGATACATTGATTATATTTGATGAAATACAAGAAGCGCCTGAGGCTCTTACATCGTTAAAATATTTTTATGAAAATGCACCACAATATGCCATAATTGCTGCAGGATCATTATTAGGAGTAGCACTTCATAGTGGTACTTCATTTCCTGTTGGAAAGGTAGACTTCATGCAGCTTTATCCTTTGAATTTCAGCGAGTTTTTATGCGCAAATGGTGAAAATGAGTTGGCAAAATTATTACAATCGCGTGATTATGAAATGATAAATGCCTATTCTATAAAATATACGGAGCTATTAAAAAAATATTACTATATAGGTGGAATGCCAGAAGTTATTCAAACATATTTAGATACAGATGACTTTAATGAAGTAAGAGAAATCCAGAAGAATTTACTGAAGTATTATGAAGAGGATTTTAGTAAGCATGCACCCAGAGATGTAATTCCAAGAATTATGATGGTATGGAATTCTATTCCGGCTCAGCTTGCAAAAGAAAATCGTAAGTTTATTTATGGTTGTGTGAGGGAAGGCGCCAGAGCAAAGGATTTTGAATTAGCAATCCAGTGGTTGGAAGATGCCGGTTTGATTATAAAAAGTTATCGTGTTAGTAAACCGGATATTCCTTTGATTGCATATATGGAGATGAGCAGCTTCAAGATGTTTATGATTGATGTAGGGCTTCTTGGGGCAAAGGGAAATATTGCAGCAAAAGTGTTGCTGGATGGGTGTAGAATTTTTGAAGAATTTAAAGGAGCATTGACAGAACAGTTTGTTGCACAGCAGTTAAAAGCAGCTGATAGAGAATTGTATTATTACTCTACAGAAAATTCCAGTGGGGAGATTGACTTTTTGATACAACAGGAGATGCAGTGTATTCCTATTGAGGTAAAAGCAGAAGAAAACCTACGAGCAAAGAGTTTGCGAGCTTTTTGTGAAAAATATAAACCTGAAATGGCAATACGATCTTCTATGTCGAAATTTAGAAAACAAGATTGGATGGTGAATGTTCCATTGTATATGCTGGATCAATTTCTCAGCACCCTATGAGTAACCATAGGGTGCTTTCAGAAATTTACTTCAACACCGTGCCATCTGCAAGAGTGATGGTGTAGCCGTTGAAATTGATCGTGCCATTATTGGTAAGGCTGCTGATCGTGCAGTTACCAGTCAGATTCCAGGTGCTTCCGGAATCAATCGTAACAACGGCATTGTCGGAGACAGCAGTACCACCATCGGCATTATCGATAATGTTGATCGTTCCGTTAAAGGTGCTGTTATCAGATAATGTCATATCAAGCGTGGAGATCGTATCCACAACGATATCACCGTCTAAGGTCTGGTCGCTTGCGGAAAATGTTACCTGTGCGCCATTTGCTCCAGCGGTACCCCAGCCATGGGAAGCGGAGTTGCCGCAAATATTCATCAGGTAGCTGTCGCTGTCTTTATTTGTGATCGTTCCATCGGAAAGAGAGATCACACAATTCGTATTTGTAATGTAAATATCGCTGCACGAGGATTAGAGTGGAAACGACTTACGAAATAATAGGTAGATGATATAGATGTACAGGAACTATTTAATTTACTTGTATTCTAAAAGGGAATCCTTAAACGAACTTTAAAACAGAGAAAAATACTGTCGGTGACAAGATAAAAATTCGCTTACCTGTATGCGCGGTTATAAAACAATCCGTTTCTTGTGTTGAAATACAAAAATGGAAGGATACATTACTATTATGCAGCAAGCCTTTTCTAACGCCGGTTCTTAGTGAGCCGCCAAAGGCGGGGAACTTAGCACCGTTGCGTTAGAATAGAGTGCAAACGTCTTGCGTAATAATGGGTAATGTGTTCTTCCATTTTTAAGATTCGGAAAAACGGATTGTTTTATAACTGTGCGTAAAAAAGAGCATAAAAAATCGGCGCGACAGGATTTGAACCTGCGACCTCTTCGTCCCGAACGAAGCGCTCTACCAAGCTGAGCCACGCGCCGAAAGAAAATCCATACTCAAATGTATGGATCTCAATACCTGTATTAGTATAAATATTTATTCTGAAAAAAGCAAGTGTTTTATTTGAAAGAATGAAAAATAATAAAAAAATGTGCAATACTAGCCGTTTGTCCAGTGTACAGTGCGCCAAAACAAGTGATATAATGAGTGAATAACCCCGGCAAGCAATTACACAGCATGCCTGCTAGCAGGCAAAGCTGTGTAATTATTTGCCGGGCAAACAGACATGAGCATGAAGGACGAAAGTCCGGAAAGCGAATGGCTGAGGCGATTTCGGGAGTTCGAAGAACGGAGAAATCGTAGTTATTCACGGAGAAGAAACATGAGCATGAAGGACGAAAGTCCGGAAAGCGAATGACTGAAGCGATTTCGGGAGTTCGAAGAACGGAGAAATCGTAGTTATTCACGGAGAAGAAATAAGCGGATGACAGCATGCCTGCTAGCAGGCAAAGCTGTGTAATTATTTACACTATATAAAAATTACGAAAGGAACAGCGGTTATGAACGGAAATCCATCAATAGAAAAAGGCGACTATATCAAACCGAAAAAAGCCTGGCGGTTGTTGAAGACGGCAGACGATGAGAACGTAACCGCATATATATTTGGAGTCAGCGGAACCGGAAAAAGTGAGTTGATCACCCATTATCTGGGTAAGAGAAAATACAACCTGTTCCATGCAGGAGAAATAACGGCAGAGGACCTTGAGATCCCGGAGGAAACAGCCAGAAAGATTGTTGTGATCGATGATATACATGAGCTTACATGGGAAGAAGATGATGAACTCCGAAACGCAATTTTTAATTTAATTATAAGAGAGGATATCTGGATGATCCTGGCAGGCAGATGTCCTGTTCCCCCATGGCTTTCAACACTGCGCTTCCGGGAAGGATTTTATATTATAGATGAAAGCATGCTTATTATGGATATGCCGTCAATCTTGAAATATATAGAACTGACACAGATGGTTCTGACTGAAGAGCAGAAGAAGCGACTGGCAAGAGAAACCTATGGTATGCCATTTGCATTAAGCGTAGCAACAACCATGTACTACGAACTGGGATATGAAAATGGATTGTCCGATCCGGAGTACGACGAGTACTCAAGAAAAGTAACAGAGCAGATGTGGAATTATCTGGAGTTCCATGTATACGATAATTGGGATATCCAGATGCAGGATTTTCTGATGAAAATATCGATCGTAGATACATTTACCATACGGCTGGCTGAGATGATCACGGGAGCGAATGATGCAGAGAATCTGATCGAGCATGCAAGATGGATGGGTAATTTCTTAGATGAACAGATGGGAGCAAACGGAGAAAAAATCTATAAGCTTCGAGATCATATGCGGTTATCCATGTTGCGCAGAATGAACAGAAAATATACAAAAGAACAGATAAAAAATGTATATGAAAATGCAGGATTGTTTTATCAGTTAGCAGGCAGACCTTTACAGGCACTTGAAATGTACGAGAAAGCAGACGCGATGGAACGAATGGTATCTATTCTGATCGATAATGCAAGAAAATCAGCAAACAGTGCGTATTATTATGAATTGAAGAAATATTATCTTGCGTTGTCGGAGGAGATCGTGAAGAAAAGTCCGGAGCTTATGTGTGGCATGAGTATGCTGCAATCGCTGTTGTTGAATCCGGAGGAAAGTGAACGCTGGTATTCGGAGCTGCAGGCATTTGCAGACAGTCATCAGGGCAGTATTCGAAAGGTAGCAAAGAATAATCTGCTGTATCTGGAGATCGGATTGCCTCATAGAGGTTCAGCAGATATGATAAGTATTATGAAGAATGCATATCGACTGGTATTTGACAGGCAGGCGACATTGGGCGAATTTTCAGTTACTTCTAACCAACCGTCTATGATGAATGGAGGGAAAGATTTCTGTGAATGGAGCAGAAGGGATCGCGAACTGGCAGGGAAGATAGGTAAGCTTGTGGAATTTGTTCTTGGCAAATACGGCAAAGGGCTGATCAATCTGGCATTGGCAGAGAGCTTTTTTGAAAAAGGCGAAGACAATTACGAGGTGGCTGTCCTTGCAAATAAAGGTCGTATGCAGGCAGAAGCCGGAGGCAAGATTGAACAGTGCTTTGTAGCTGACGGTATCCTTGCATGGCTTCATATTATAAACGGAAAAGTTCAGGAGGCAGAAGAAGTTCTCCGAAGCTTTTATGAGAAAGCTGAAAAGGAGGGGGCAGTAAAGCTGTTGCCGAACATACAGACATTTCTTGCCCGATGTGCACTGTATAAGGGCGAATGGGCAGAAGTAAACCGGTGGATGGATCAGACGGTAGATGAGAATGTGGAATTTTCAATCTATGACAGATTTATTTATCTTACAAAGGTTCGGGTATACATTCAACGAGGCAAATATGAACAGGCATACAGTTTATTGGTGAAGCTTCAATATTATGCCGAAGTCATGAAACGTACTTATATTCAGATCGAGTGCAGATTACTGATGGCGATCACGATGTATCGTATGGGAAATAAAGCCTGGCGGGAAGAATTGCAGGCAGGGATAAAGGAAGCGGCAGATTATCATTTTGTAAGAGTGATTTCCAGAGAGGGAGCAGCTGTCTATCCGCTGCTTCAAGCATTGCCGTTTGTACCGGAAGAGGTGGAAGATGATCCGAAACTTATAAAAAAGAATCGTCAGTATCATAGACAGGTGATGAAAGAGACAGAGAGTGTTGCAAGATCATATCCGGGATATCTGAAAATGGGAAAGGCAGAAGTCCGGATAAGTGAGACCGGTATCCGTATCATCAAACTTCTGGCAGAGGGATTCTCTAGGATCCAGATTGCGGAGCAGCTTAATATGACGGAGGCAAATGTAAAATATCATATGGCACAGACATATAAAAAACTGGGAGTAAAAGACAAAGCCGGCGCAGTTATGGAAGCGAAGAACAGGAATCTGATCTGATTCTGCATGTCATTTTTGGGGAAACAGCCTCGAAAATGGTAAAGAAATGGTAAAATAATGCAGAAAACAAGACATTTTTGCAAGGTGTATTGCAAATCCTGCGTTATTTATATAAACTAAACTATATATTGGTTTGGGGACAAATACAAAAGGGTTAAGGAGGAAAAAAGCATGGATGAGAAAGAAGTATACGGAAATGAGGTTCGCAAACTTCGTGACAGTATGGGTATGAATCGTAAAAAATTCTGCGATTATTATGGAATCCCATATCGTACCGTGCAGGATTGGGAGGCCGGAAAAAGAAAGATGCCGTCCTATGTGCTTCGGATGATGAAGTACGTTGCCGAGAAGGAACAGATGATAAGAGTATCATAAAGTTCCGATTAAAATGAAATGATCTGTATACAAGGGCAGTCAGAAAATGACAGACTTGTATGCAGATCATTTTTGCGTTATAAGAAGTAAGATGTTTTGCGGGTTTTGTTTGGAAGTACAGGAGTGGCAGATGCCATTTGGCTCTTGTGGCGGCATACCATTGAATTCTGATGGATGTCCATATATAATGGTGTGGAAAAAACGCCTAATGATAGACAAAGGCAGACTGTAGCACATAGGCCGAATTTGGAAACGGACAAGGAGATAAACAGATTTTTATGAGATTGAAAGAATATATACAGACAAAACGAATCATTGCAGACGGAGCATTTGGTACTTATTACATGTCATTATATGGAGATGGAAGTAAGCCGGAAAAAGGGCTTGCGATTTCAAATCTTCCGGAGCTTGCGAATATAACAGCACCGGAGCGGGTCATTGGCATCCACACCGAATACATAGAAGCGGGAGCACAGCTTATCCGCACGAATACATTTGCATCAAACACAAAGAGCCTTTTAAGTGATACAGAAGCGGTAAAAGAGAATATCCGGGCGGCAGTTACATGCGCGAAGGCAGCGGCAGAAAAGGCGGAGCATGAGATTTATATTGCAGGAGATATCGGCCCGATCCCCGCCGAGGGTGTACCGCATTCCGATAACCTGACGAAGGAATATATCATGATCGGAGAGACATTTATCGAGCAGGGAATCGACATTCTGTTATTTGAGACATTTCCGGAACTGGAAACGATTCTCCCGGCGATCGCATATCTGAAAGAGACACATGACTGTACGATTCTGGTACATTTCAGTGTCAATCAGTTCGGCTATAGCAATACAGGCCTGTCTGCGAAACGACTGATCGCGGATGCAGAGGCATGCAGATATATAGATGGCACCGGCTTAAACTGTGGTGTCGGACCGGGCCATATGAAGAAGCTGATCCGGAAGATATCGGCAGACGATGCTACATTCCTTTCGGTATTCCCGAACTCCGGTTATCCGAAATATCTGAATAACCGTCTGACCTTTACGGATAATGCAGAATATTTTGCGGAGAAAATATCAGAGATCGCAGAGTCAGGCATCTGCATCTTCGGTGGATGCTGTGGAACAACACCGGATTATATTCGGAAGATAGCAGCAGGGATATCACTGGATTATCCGGTTGGCAGCAGGGAAACAGTGGCAGAGGTAACTGTATCTTCGGAGAAACCGGCATATGGTTTCATGGAGCGTCGGGTGAAGGATCCGTCCCATAAGCTGGTTGCAGTCGAACTGGTTCCTCCGTTAAATGCAGATGATGAGAAGTTACTCGATGCAGCGCATATATTAAAGAATGCAGAAGTCGATGTCGTGACTTTCCCGGATTCTCCATCGGGAAGAACCAGAGCCGATTCGGTATTGATGGCAGAGAAGATAAGACTTGAGACAGGACTGTGCGTTATGCCGCATATTTGCTGCAGAGATAAGAATGCGATCGCGATCCGTTCCACGATACTTGGAGCAAGTCTGAACCATATCACGAATTTCCTTTTGCTGACAGGTGATCCGGTTCCCGTATTATTCCGTCAGACGACAAAGAGCGTGTTCAATTTCGACTCTGTAGGAATGATGAAGATCGTTCAGGAAATGAACAGTGATACATTTAGCGAGCACCCGGTTACATATGGCGGTGCAATCAATCATAACCGGATGAATACAAAGGCAGAGACAGAACGAATCCGAAGAAAGATGGCGGCAGGAGCAACATTTTTTATGACCCAGCCGATCTTTTCGGCAGAGCAGGCAGAGATTATAAGGCAGATGAAGAAAGAGACCGGAGCTACGATCCTTGTCGGACTGATGCCGCTTGTCAGCAGGAAAAATGCTGTCTTTATGAAGAATGAAATGACGGGTATCGAGATACCGGATTCAGTTATAGATCGTTACAGAGAGGATATGAACAGAGAAGAAGGAGAAAATTGTGGTATCCGGCTTGCCAGAGAATTCATGGCAATGACCGATGATTTTGCAGACGGATATTATTTTTCATTCCCATTTAACCGCGTTCATATGTTGAAAAAGATATTAGGATAATGATAGAAGTACGCCATTGCTAAGAATTTAGATGGTGGAAAGCTTACATGACAGATAAGACAGAAACAGAGGGATACAGATGAAGTCAGAAACGAAAAAAGGCACTCTGATGACAGAGGGAAGCATCGTAAAAAATATATTATTTTTTGCAATTCCACTAATATTAGGAAATCTGCTGCAACAGTTGTATAACACAGCAGATTCGATCATCGTTGGTAATTTTGTAGGAAAGAATGCACTTGCGGCAGTCGGCTCCAGTACATCGGTGATTTACCTGCTGATCGCATTCAGTCAGGGCGCTTCCGTAGGTGCAGGTGTTGTAGTTTCCCAGTATCTGGGCGCAAAGAAGAAAAAAGAGACAGAGGATGCTGTTCATACAGCCCTTGCGATATCTGTTATATTAGGCGTGATCCTTACGATCGGTGGTGTTCTGTTCAGCCGCAGACTTCTTTTGTGGATGCATACCCCGGAAGAAGTATTTGACGGCGCAGTTCTCTATCTGCAGATTTATTCTGGTGGACTGTTATTCAATGTTCTATATAACATGGCAGCAGGCATCCTGAACGCAGGTGGTAATTCGAAGCGTTCACTGATCTACCTTGCGTATGCATCGGTTACAAATATCATCCTCGATCTGGTTCTGATCCGGGGCTTTGGCATGGGTGTAGAAGGCGCTGCGATCGCAACAGATATCAGTCAGGTGGTATCAAGTGTTCTTGCGACCGGTTATCTGATACGCGTAAAAGCAGATTACAGAGTTTCTCTGAGAAAGATAAAGATACATAGACAGATGGCAGGACGTATCGTGAAGATCGGACTTCCAACCGGAATCCAGAATATGGTCATTTCCCTGTCAAATATCCTTGTGCAGTCCAGTGTGAACGGATTCGGAGCAGATGCGGTAGCGGGATTTGGCGCATATCTGAAGATCGACGGCTTCAATATCCTTCCGGTTATGAGTATCAGCATGGCAGTTACGACATTTACCGGACAGAATTATGGAGCCGGAAAGATAGACCGGGTAAAGAAAGGCATGTGGGTGACGATCGCGATGGGATTGATCTATACGATCACCACAGGAATCCTGCTTCTGGTATTTTCAGACCCGTTGATGCGGTTATTCACAAATGATGATGCAGTCGTCGCATACGGAGAACTGGCGATGAAGTACTTCTGCCCGTTTTATTTCATTTTAAGTATCATGCACGGTCTGGCAGGAACCATCCGGGGGGCAGGAAAGAGTGTACCGCCAATGGTCGTACTGCTGACATCTTTATGTCTGTTCCGTATCGTGTGGATTCAGTTTATCCTTCCTACTTTCCATGATATTGACGGAATTTTTGTCTTATATCCGGTCTCATGGGCGTTCGGAGCGGTTCTTATGGTGCTCTATGCATGGAAGGGAAAATGGCTGCCTGCGGGCATAACAGATAAGCAATCAGCTTAAATTAATAAATTAACTTAATCCTTGGCAAAATTTAATAAATATAACCCTGCCGTTTTGTTGACTTTTTTATGATAATGGCGTATGATGTGGTGAACTGGAACGTTTATGCCCTGGGGGTAGTCTGTTCATTTTAATAATCTGTAGAGTTGTACAGAGAGAAAGAATATTTAATGTAGGAGGAAGAAAGATGAATCAAATGAAACGAAGTAAAATTGTGGCATTTTTACTTGCATTTGTATTAGTTATCAATACATTATTTGTTAATTTTTCAGGTGCAGTATTTGCCGATGATGATAGTATGACGATAACCAATCTGGTCGTTGAATACTATGATGAAGCAGCGGGGGCGTACAAGCCGTTAACTAGCGGAATAACGCTGAATGACCAGACGAAGGTGAGGATTAATTTCAACTGGCAGTTCCCGAATTCCTCAATGACAACAGCGGGAGGAGATTACATAACGAAGATCGATCTGGGCATTGATAATATCAGTATGGACAGTATCACAAATGTTCCGTTTAATGATACGACCAATACAGAGATGGGTAAATACAGTATAAACGGTAGCGAGTTCACACTTGTTATTAATAAGGATTATTATGATAACTATTCCAACCGTTCAGGAAAGGCAAGCCTGGATGGTGTGGTTTCGGTTAATAACGATGATAATAAAGCAAGCACGGATGCGACGATCGCTGTCAGCGGTAATAAATTTGACATTCATGTTGTATTTAATCAGGCAGAAAGTAATCTTGAAGTAGCGAAGAAGACTGTAGGTAAAGCAACTCTGAATGCTGACGGAACATTAAACCAGACATATCAGGTTGATATTACATGTAAGGATGACAATATTTCGGATCTTGTATTAAGTGATGAGGCTGGATCTGCATTATCCGGTGCCACAAATTTTGTTTATAATGGTACAACCTATGGTTCTCTGGCAGAACTGAGTACAGCCATTGGTTCAACAATGACAAAGAATCAGAAAATCAGCTTTACATATGATATGAAGGCTGATGCATCTGTTTTGGAACAGGGTACAAACCATTATACAGGAAGCGAGTCAAATAAATTCAAGACAGAATATACGACAAACAAAGGAAATCCTAAAACATCAGACAGTAATAGTGTTAATCTGGATCTTGATATGCCATCTGTTTCAAAGAACGGTACATATGACAGCACAACGGGAAAGGTTACTTGGAAGATAACTGTTACACCGGGAGTCGTTGGATGGGATAAGGTTGATATGTCCGGGGTTACAGATAAAGTGACAGAAATGCTTGGGGGTACTGCTCTCGGAGCATCTAAGGATATATCCTTTACCAAGAGTGATTTTACAACTACCGATAATAAGACATACACATATGAATATACAACAGATGTGTCGGCTGACGCACAGAGTTCTTCATCAAAGGTTACCGCACAGAACGATGTAACAAATATTCAATTTGATGGACACAAGTACAACACTTCTGCCGAAGTGGGAATTACAGAGTCAAACTGGGCAAAGAAATCTTATGCATCTTACGATGAAGCTTCAAAGATTCTGACATGGAAGATAGATGTGGATATACCAACAGGCGAAAATATTACAGATGTTGCGGTAAATGATAGTCTGTACGGTGCTTCAGGAAATCATGACTTCAATATCGGCAATCTGGAAGTTACACTGACTGATAACACCCATACAGATGCAACTATCCTGAAGTACACAGAAAAGAGTAACCAGCAGATGGATTCTGATGTACTGGAGACCACATATACAGACTTTAATAAACAAAATAATCTTACATTTAAGGATTCATATATTGCATCATTGCAGGCAAGCGGCTCTGCACATATGACATTGACCTTTAAGACTCACATAACAGATGAAGATCCAATAGGAACATATTCAAACAAAGGTGAAGTTCGATATAAGAGTAATGGAAAACAGGGTGTGATACCGGTATCTGCAGATTATAAATTCAAGGCTGTCAGCATTACGGATAAGAGAGCATTTTTTGCCGACGACGACAAAGAAACCATCCAATACAATGTATGGGTTGATTTCTCAAAGGACGATTCTATAACTCCGGAGGTTGGAAAGCAGATAATCTTTACAGATGAGATGCCGGACAACATGGTGCTGAAATCAGTTGATTATCTGGGTGCAGGACAGGTTGATGGCTGGTTTGATAACCATAATAACTATCAGAGCTCGCAGCTTGGTGTTACGGATACATCTGCAGAAGACGGAAAAGTTGTCTTTACTGTAACTTTATCACAGGAGATGATCGATAATATCAATAATGCTGCGCCGAACCAACGTGGTATATATGTCACATATACAGCCAAGGTAAAGGATGGAATGAAATTCCACAAGGGCGGAACTACTACATTTAAGAACAAGGTATCAGCTACTTATGACGGAACAAGTGTGGGAAAGAAGACGGTGTCGTCACAGCTGACACCGGGAAAACTTGTAGACAAACAGATGGAATATAATACCAGCAAGAGCGTTGATAAAATATTCTATACCGTTGATATTAATAAATGTGGATATGATCTGGCATCAGGTACAGATGTTCTTACTTGTGAGGATGATATGGGTACCAGCCTGATCCTTGATCCATCTACAGTCAAGATCAAGCAGATTGATGATGACGGAAATTCATCGGAGTGCAGTTCAGCGTCATTTTCGTATGATAAGCTGAATAACCGCATTACATTTAAGATTCCTGATGAAACACATATCCAGATCACATATACAGTAAAGCTGGCTCTTTATGGTGATGGAACTGCTGCGGATTCAGACAAGATTACATTTGAAAACAGTGGTAATACATTTACAGTGAAAGGCGTAGAAACTGTTGATACAAAGGATCAGGTTTCCAGATATAATTACGCATATTCATCAAAGGTACAGGGTGCCGGTGATACCGGATCTATAACATTGTTAAAGTATTACAGAGGAACCGATGGTAATATGAAACCATTGGGAGGATCCTCCTTTAAGATATACAGAGCAACATATGATGAAGCAACCGGATTATATACATATGACAGCAGTGCCACTCCGGAAAAGGAGAAGACACTGAGAGATGATGAGACGGAGTGGGTAATTGACAATCTCCGACTCGATATTGTATATGCATTGGTTGAGACAGGATCTCAGCTTGGATATAAGGTGAATCCGGATCCTATGTATTTTGTACTTCCGGGTGACGATTATAAGAAGGTACAGCAGACCTCCCAGTTGGAGAGGATTGTAACCAGCAGTTACCTGAGATATAACAACGAAAAAGGTAGTTTTCAGATAAAGAAGACTATAGATGGATCAACGAAAAATCTACAGAAGTATGAGGCGTTTACATTTGAACTTCAGGAGATAAATAAACCAAGTATCAGTTCTGTAAATGGTCAGAAAGAGATCACATATACAGACAAGACGTCTGGTGTAAACCAGCAGATTACGTCAAGCACTGCGACCGGTATTGGTGATTTCAATGTAATAGATTACACAGCCTCGGATATAGGAAAAGAATTTTATTACAAGATATCTGAGAAGAAAGGATCAAATTCGAATATTGCATACGATACATCCTTCTATGTTGCAACCGTAAGCGTGAAGCAGGATGCTACCACAGGAGAGATTTATTCAGATATAAACAGTATAGATAAGTATTCGGAAGATGGAATATTAATAGGTAATACTATTCCGGAAATGATCAGTTTCAATAATTCGGCAGATATGAGTGGCAGCCTGACTCTGACAAAGACAGTAAGTGGAGATAAGACATTTGCTGATGTTAAGGATGGTTTGAGCTTTGAAATAAAAGGACCGGGAAGCTACAGTGCAACCATAAAGGGCAAAGACCTGGATGCAACAACCAGAACAAAGACCCTTACTGGTCTTGTGCCGGGTCAATATACGATAACCGAGACAATAACGGATATTACAGGATTTAAGCATTCTACTAAATATACGGTTGGAAGTGGAAGCGAAAAAACCGGTAAAGTAGCAACTGCAACTGTAGAGGCAAAAAAGAATACAGAGGTAGACTTTGTTAATACCTATACAAAGAAGGCAGGAAGCCTGAAGCTGACAAAGACAGTAAGTGGAGACAAGACGCTTGCGGATGTAGCAGCGGATATCAGCTTTAAGATCACAGGCCCAGACAGCTACAGCAAGACCGTAACCGGAGCAGAACTGTTAACAGCAGGCGGCAGTGTACAGATTGATGGCCTTGCAGTAGGTGACTACACAGTAGTCGAAACTGTAGCAGGAATCACAGGTTATACATTGACAACCAGCCACAAGGTAGGAAGCGGAAGCAAAGTTGACGGAAAGACAGCAACGGCAGCTGTAACAGATGGAGCAACCAGCAACATAGAGTTTGTAAACAATTACAAGAAGCAGGTCGGCAGCCTGAAACTGACAAAGACAGTAAGTGGAGATAAGACACTCACAGATGTAGCATCAGATATCAGCTTTGAGATCACAGGCCCAGACAGCTACAGTAAGACCGTAACCGGAGCAGAACTGTTAACAGCAGGCGGCAGTGTACAGATTGATGGCCTTGCAGTAGGTGACTACACAGTAGTCGAAACTGTAGCAGGAATCACAGGTTATACATTGACAACCAGCCACAAGGTAGGAAGCGGAAGCAAAGTTGATGGCAAGACAGCAACAGCAGCCGTACCAAACGGCGGAACAGCAGAAGTAGCATTTACAAACAACTACAAGAAGCAGGTCGGCAGCCTGAAACTGACAAAGATAGTAAGTGGAGACAAGACACTCACAGATGTAGCAGCGGATATCAGCTTTAAGATCACAGGCCCAGACAGCTACAGCAAGACCGTAACCGGAGTAGAACTGTTAACAGCAGGCGGCAGTGTACAGATTGATGGCCTTGCAGTAGGTGACTACACAGTAGTCGAAACTGTAGCAGGAATCACAGGTTATACATTGACAACCAGCCACAAGGTAGGAAGCGGAAGCAAAGTTGATGGCAAGACAGCAACAGCAGCCGTACCAAACGGCGGAACAGCAGAAGTAGCATTTACAAACAACTACAAGAAGCAGGTCGGCAGCCTGAAACTGACAAAGATAGTAAGTGGAGACAAGACACTCACAGATGTAGCAGCGGATATCAGCTTTAAGATCACAGGCCCAGACAGCTACAGCAAGACCGTAACCGGAGTAGAACTGTTAACAGCAGGCGGCAGTGTACAGATTGATGGCCTTGCAGTAGGTGATTACACAGTAGTCGAAACTGTAGCAGGAATCACAGGTTATACATTGACAACCAGCCATAAGGTAGGAAGCGGAAGCAAAGTTGACGGCAAGACAGCAACAGCAGCCGTACCAAATGGCGGAACAGCAGAAGTAGCATTTACAAACAACTACAAGAAGCAGGTCGGCAGCCTGAAGCTGACAAAGACAGTAAGTGGAGACAAGACACTCACAGATGTAGCATCAGATATCAGCTTTAAGATCACAGGCCCAGACAGCTACAGTAAGACCGTAACCGGAGCAGAACTGTTAACAGCAGGCGGCAGTGTACAGATTGATGGCCTTGCAGTAGGTGATTACACAGTAGTCGAAACTGTAGCAGGAATCACAGGTTATACATTGACAACCAGCCATAAGGTAGGAAGCGGAAGCAAAGTTGACGGAAAGACAGCAACGGCAGCTGTAACAGATGGAGCAACCAGCAACATAGAGTTTGTAAACAATTATGCGAAGAATCCGGGAAGTCTGAAACTGACAAAGACAGTAAGTGGAGACAAGACGCTTGCGGATGTAGCAGCGGATATCAGCTTTGAGATCGCCGGATCAAACGGATATAGCAAGACGATAGCCGGAACAGAACTGGATGCAAGCGGAAGTTATACGATTGATAATCTTGCAAAAGGAACATATACGGTGACAGAGACTGTGACCGGATCAACAGGTTATACAGTCACTACTACTTACAAAGTAGATGGTGGAAGTACAGAAGCCGGAGCAACAGCAACAGCAGCCGTACCAAATGGCGGAACAGCAGAAGTAGCATTTACAAACAACTACAAGAAGCAGGTCGGCAGCCTGAAGCTGACAAAGACAGTAAGTGGAGACAAGACACTCACAGATGTAGCATCAGATATCAGCTTTAAGATCACAGGCCCAGACAGCTACAGTAAGACCGTAACCGGAGCAGAACTGTTAACAGCAGGCGGCAGTGTACAGATTGATGGCCTTGCAGTAGGTGATTACACAGTAGTCGAAACTGTAGCAGGAATCACAGGTTATACATTGACAACCAGCCATAAGGTAGGAAGCGGAAGCAAAGTTGACGGCAAGACAGCAACAGCAGCCGTACCAAATGGCGGAACAGCAGAAGTAGCATTTACAAACAACTACAAGAAGCAGGTCGGCAGCCTGAAGCTGACAAAGACAGTAAGTGGAGACAAGACACTCACAGATGTAGCATCAGATATCAGCTTTAAGATCACAGGCCCAGACAGCTACAGTAAGACCGTAACCGGAGCAGAACTGTTAACAGCAGGCGGCAGTGTACAGATTGATGGCCTTGCAGTAGGTGACTACACAGTAGTCGAAACTGTAGCAGGAATCACAGGTTATACATTGACAACCAGCCACAAGGTAGGAAGCGGAAGCAAAGTTGACGGAAAGACAGCAACGGCAGCTGTAACAGATGGAGCAACTAGCAACGTAGAGTTTATAAACAATTATGCAGAGAATCCGGGAAGCCTGAAGCTGACAAAGACAGTAACAGGAGATAGAAGCTTTGCAGATGTAAAAGGAACTATTAGCTTTGAGATCGCCGGACCAAATGGCTACAGTGAGACAGTATCAGGAACACAACTTGATACAAGCGGTAGTTACACGATCGATAATCTTGCAAAAGGAACTTATACGGTGAAAGAGACGACTACCGGACCAAACGGCTATACAGTCACTACTACTTACAAAGTAGATGGTGGAAGTACAGAAGCCGGAGCAACAGCAACAGCAGCCGTACCAAATGGCGGAACAGCAGAAGTAGCATTTACAAACAACTACAAGAAGCAGGTCGGCAGCCTGAAACTGACAAAGACAGTAAGTGGAGACAAGACGCTTGCGGATGTAGCAGCGGATATCAGCTTTAAGATCACAGGCCCAGACAGCTACAGCAAGACCGTAACCGGAGCAGAACTGTTAACAGCAGGCGGCAGTGTACAGATTGATGGCCTTGCAGTAGGTGACTACACAGTAGTCGAAACTGTAGCGGGAATCACAGGTTATACATTGACAACCAGCCACAAGGTAGGAAGCGGAAGCAAAGTTGACGGAAAGACAGCAACGGCAGCTGTAACAGATGGAGTAACCAGTAACGTAGAGTTTATAAACAATTATGCAGAGAATCCGGGAAGCCTGAAGCTGACAAAGACAGTAACAGGAGATAGAAGCTTTGCAGATGTAAAAGGAACTATTAGCTTTGAGATCGCCGGACCAAATGGCTACAGTGAGACAGTATCAGGAACACAACTTGATACAAGCGGTAGTTACACGATCGATAATCTTGCAAAAGGAACTTATACGGTGAAAGAGACGACTACCGGACCAAACGGCTATACAGTCACTACTACTTACAAAGTAGATGGTGGAAGTACAGAAGCCGGAGCAACAGCAACGGCAGCCGTACCAAATGGCGGAACAGCAGAAGTAGCATTTACAAACAACTATAAGAAGCAGGTCGGTAGCCTGAAGCTGACGAAGACAGTAAGTGGAGACAAGACACTCACAGATGTAGCATCAGATATCAGCTTTAAGATCACAGGCCCAGACAGCTACAGTAAGACCGTAACCGGAGCAGAACTGTTAACAGCAGGCGGCAGTGTACAGATTGATGGCCTTGCAGTAGGTGACTACACAGTAGTCGAAACTGTAGCAGGAATCACAGGTTATACATTGACAACCAGCCACAAGGTAGGAAGCGGAACCGAAGATAATGGCGATACAGCAACAGCAACTGTAGCAGATGGAACAACGATCGATGTCGAGTTCATAAACGATTACGCTAGAGAACTTACCTCTGTAACAGTTAAGAAGATATGGAACGATAATAACAATAAAGCCAATAAACGTGCACCATTTGTAAGCGTACAGCTTTATGCAGGAACAGCCGTTTCTGGTGTAGCAGCTCGGTTGGATGAGAATAAT